>JAEUHE010000008.1 GCA_016793885.1 Verrucomicrobiales bacterium | reverse complement strand
CGCGACTGGTGGAGAAGACTTTTGGACAAAATTGTTTCTCCACTTCCCAACTGCAATGCAGTTGGAAGGCTCGAACCCAACTGGCTAAACCTAGGGGCATCTCCATGAGCGAACGCGACTCCAACTGCATGGATTGGGCTTTAGGCGGTTCCCGGAGGCTTGACGAGTAGGAAGGTGCTAGACCCTACGCCGGTAGGGCAATTCCTGCGCCTTTTCCGCCTGAAGGCGGAACTCCATACAAGAGAGCGAGTGTACGAAGGTGTATTGGATCGGTAATCAGCGTCATCCGGAAATAATCACACCGGGGTTCATTGCATACCTGAAAATAATCTCGACCTCGACCGGCGTGGCACCTAGATATCCGTCCGTTCGACGAGACTTCGCCAACAAGGAGGCGAGAGTGCATGCAATTCATACGCCGACATCCAATGATCGTGCCATTGCTCTGGGTGAGTGTGGGCATCCTGATCGGGGACGCGCTAGGCTGGGGATTCGTGGTGTTCCTCAGCGGAGCGGCGGTGTCGTGGAGTGTCTGCGCGCTGCGCAAGTTTCCAGAACTTGCCTTCCCGTTCCTGTTGAGCTGTGCCGGAGCTGCCAGGCTGACCTTGGCCACCACTCCTTGGTCACCACACGATCTGCGTCACCTCGTTCCCAACCAACCCTCACTGGTGTCGGTTCGCGGAACACTCCTCGAAACACCTCTCACCCGAATGTACTCACCCCCGGGCGCGAAACCTCGTCCGTTTGGACGAGCCACTCTGGAGGTGACGGAGCTGCAGCTTCCCTCGGCGACCTGGATCCCCGCGTCGGGGAGGCTGGCCGTGAGCATCGGCGACGAGCTTCCGGCCGAGGTTTACGGAGGGAGGCTGGTTGAGCTTACGGGAGTGCTGAACCTCCCACTGGAATCCTCAACCCCCGGGGCATTCGACTATCGAGCCTATCTGCGTCGGCTGGGAATCTACTTCGAACTCAGAACGGAAAGCGTCGCCGATTGGCTGGTGCTTCCAGCCAGTCCGCGGTCGCGTCCCCCGCTGTCGGATCGATTTCAGGCCTGGGGGCGTCGAATGCTCTACCTGGGTTTCTCTTCCCCCGATCCCGCCATCGACCTGCTGTGTGCCATGACCCTGGGGTGGAAGCCGGGACTGGATCCCGCCTCGGAGGATCCATTCATGAAAAGCGGCACGATGCACGTCTTTGCGATCAGCGGGCTCCATATTGCTCTCATCGCGATGATCGGGGTGGAGTGCCTGCGCTTGGTGGGACTGTCTCGACCGCTGGCAGGCTTCGTCGCGGTTCCCGTTATCTGGCTTTACACGGCGCTCACCGGCTGGCAGTCGTCGGCGATTCGATCCGCCGTGATGATGAGCATCGTGGCGGGCGGATGGATGCTCGATCGGCCTGCGAACCTGTTGAACAACCTCGCGGGTGCGGCGCTGGTCCTGCTCTGCTGGGATCCCCAACAACTGTTTCAGCCCGGATTCCAGCTTTCGTTTTGCGTTGTGGCTCATCTGGCGCTGCTCACCTCTCAGGCGGACGATCTTCTTCAGGGCGTCCGCCTGACAGAGCCCTACCTGCCCGACCGCCTTCAGCCGCGCTGGCGGCGCTACGCCGATCGGGCCTGGCATAAGGTCAAGCCTCACCTGAGCACCTCGGCGGCGGCGTGGGTCGGATCGGCCCCCCTGATGGCTCATTACTTCAACATCCTGAGCCCGGTCAGCCTGCTCGCTAACTTGGTGGTGGTCCCCCTGAGTTCTCTGGCCTTGGCCAGTTGCGTGGGCAGCCTAGCCGTTGGGTTCTGGCTCCCCACGGCCGCGGAATGGTTTAACCACAGCAGCTGGCTCCTGATGAACCTGATGCGTGAAGCGAGTATCTGGGCGGCGAAGCTTCCGGGAGCTTGGCTGTACGTTCCTAGCCCGGGAGTCCTGGGCTTTCTCGCATATTACGCCGCCCTCAGCTGCTATCTAGGTCCATGGGTAAACCGGTCTCGCCGACGCTGGAACTGGGTTTGGGGGACGGTGCTGGGTACACTTGGTGTGCTCTTGATGGAGCGAATAGCCCAAGGAGACCCTTGCCAATTGACGCTGATCTCCCGTCGCGGTGGGGCAGTGATGTGGTTGGATGAGGGGCTCGGCCGTCAGAAATGGTTGGTCGATCCAGGAGACGCCCGTGAGACTCAGCGCGTTACCATGCCGTTTCTCCAGTCGCAAGGAGTCAACTTCATCCCAAACTTGGTCCTTACTCATCCGAGCATCGGACAATCAGGAGGCGCGGAACTGCTCGAAGATGCTTTTTCAGTGCAGCGAAGGTTTTTGCCCGAGGGTGGGTTTCGGTCCCCCAGTTTCAAGAGGTTCATCCAGCGAGCGCGAGATTCCCAGCTGCACCTCGATCCCGTGGGCTTTCCCGAATCTATCGGTCAATGGCAGGCCTTGTGGCCGCTAGGAGCGGCTCGATCCGCGGCGGCAGACGATGCCGCGCTGGTGCTCAAAGGAACCTTTCGTGGCTGCCGGGTACTCTGGCTCCCCAGGTTGAGCACCCGTGCGCAGGATCAACTCCTGCGGAACCGGAGCACCGCCGCATTGTTGGAAGCTGATCTGGTGATCACAGCGATGCCGTCGCGAGGTGAGCCATTGCCGGCTCCGCTGCTGGAGAGGATCACACCCCAATCGATTGTTATCCTGGACGCTCATTTTCCGGCGTCGGCCCAAGCGACTCCGCAGCTGGTGTCGCGGCTGCGACAGACCGCTCGCGAGGTGTACCTGATCTCCCATCATCCCGTCCTTCAGTTCACCATCGCCCACGGCCGAGTCGTGTTGCGGTCGGGTCACCGACGCTTTCCATCAACCCAGCCGTTTCCGTAGTCGATTCAACAAAAGGTGGCCTCCCGAACAACACAAACCGGGAGGCCACCCCCACATGGCGGAGCGGGAAAAGTGCGTCGGAGGAACGGTTAGCGTTTGATGCTTTTGACCACTAGGCCGAGCCTAAATCGGTGTTCTTCCCAAGAAGCAACCCGGACGCGATCCAGGTTGCGGGCGGGCATGAGCCCAGAATTAAACTGGCATTCAGAGTCCAGGCGACACTCAAGTTCCTTCTTAAAAGCCGTCGCGGGCATGCCGCTGGGAGCTTGGAACATCGCGGCGTCCAGTGCCCGAGCCACAGTTGGGTTAGAGAATGTCCTAGCCATATCGTTCTAGTCACTCGTTTCTTAGACTTCTGACCTGCCATTCTTACGTGGAACCGTTTTGCCTATAGCACACCCCATGCCGATCACGCTAAGTCGGTATCCAGAACGCCCACCGCGCTGACAATCTCGCCTGGTGTCCCGGAGGGAGTGGGCCGGGAGTCTTCATTTCAACTCACCAAAGGCCTGATCCCACGCTGGGAGCCCCGTCTTGAGCCCAATGCCGGCCAAGCCGACGGCGCAAGCTCCCTCAGAATGAGAGTTGCTGGCACATAGGCTATAAAACCTTTAATTTTCAATAAGTTATAGCAGAGAGACCTATTCCGCGTGAAGTTCACGCGTGCAAGTGTGAAGATAGCGCACATCTGAAGATTGCCCTCGTTGCGATCGTTCCACTAGGGTCACGGTCGTGTCTGTGAGTTTCACCATTTTGGCGAGCGGATCGAGCGGCAATTGTGCGTATTTGGAGACCGGGAGCACACGATTGTTGATCGATGCCGGGTTGAGCGCGCGGCAGATTCGCCAGCGACTTTTGACCTTGGGCCGTGCGCCGGAGGGGTTGAACGGGATTCTCATCACTCACGAGCATTCCGACCATGTTCAAGGACTCGCGGTATTGGCCCGTAAGCTACGCATTCCGGTCTATTGCAATCGCCTGACCCGCGATGCCTTGTCTTCGGAATTGGGCTCCGACCTCCCGTTCCAGATTTTCACAACCGGAAACACGTTCGAAGTGGGCGACATTACTGTCGAAAATTTTAGCATTCCCCACGACGCACAGGATCCCGTGGGGTTCCTGTTGCGGACGAGCGAAGGGAACCTGGGCTTTCTGACCGACTTAGGCCATGCCACGCGCCTGGTCATCGAGCGGGTCAGGCCGGCACACGCCTTGGTGCTGGAGGCCAATCATGACTTGAAGCTATTGCAAGATGACACCCGCCGTCCCTGGAGCGTCAAGCAACGCATCGCCAGCCGCCACGGCCACTTGTGCAACGAAGCTGCAGCCACCACAACTGAAGCGGTCGTGCACTCGGGATTGCAACATCTCTTCCTGGGACATCTTAGTCGCGATTGCAACCGTCCTGAACTGGCTCGGGACACGGTGCAAGCAAAGCTCACGCAAATGGGTGCTGCGCACGTGAAGTTGACCGTGGCATCGCCCGACACACCGTGTCATCCGCTGACCCTACGTTCGTCGGTTTGTGAGTTCGCACCAGTGCCGGTCATGGCGGCTCCGCAGGCCGTTTGACTGAGCTACCGTCGCGTCGTCCGTCCCTGGGCGGAAACCCTGGAAGCAATTTGAAATGGGTGAGCTGGATTCGTGCGCCGCATGACGAGGTAGGGCGAAATACAACCTGGATCTCACCCACTTTTAACCACGACCATTTCTCCTCCCCCACCAAAGTAGTATTTGCAACTCGCGTGGCTCCAGGGATATTGGGGGCGTGCAGCTTCCGTGCGATGCGCGCATCCTCAGGAAATCGCCGCCGGAGCCACAGTCGACCATGAATCCAGTTCAACAGCCAGTGTTTCGGGTTAAAGACCTCACCAAGGTCTACGGAGAAGGCACGGCTGAGGTTCGAGCGCTGGATGGCGTTGATCTGACACTGAATGCCGGCGAACTGATCGTTCTGTTAGGTCCTTCCGGGAGCGGGAAAACCACCTTACTCAACCAGCTCGGGGGCCTGGACGTGCCAACGTCAGGCGAACTGTGGTATCGCGACACCGACCTCACCCACGCGGACGAGAATACGCTGACTCAATACCGTCGCGACAGCATTGGCTTCGTCTTTCAGTTCTACAACCTGATCCCCAGCCTGACAGCCGCCGAGAACGTGGGGCTCATCACTGAGATTGCCCAAGATCCCATGTCGCCGGAAGCTGCCCTGGACATGGTGAACCTGGGGCCTCGCCAACACCATTTTCCGGCCCAGCTCTCCGGAGGGGAACAACAGAGGGTCGCGATCGCCCGGGCTATCGCCAAACGGCCCGAGGTGCTTTTGTGCGATGAGCCGACCGGAGCGCTGGATGTTCGCACCGGGATTGTGGTTCTGGAGGCGATCGAACGTGTGAACCGGGAGCTGGGAACTTTGACCGTCATCATCACTCACAACGCCGTCATGGCGGAAATGGCCGATCGGGTGATCCATTTTTCCGACGGACGAGTCGCGAGCGAGAAGCGCAACAGCCACCGTGTCGCCCCTTCCACTCTCAACTGGTGATGATTTCGCAACTCGATCGCAAGTTGATCCGTGATTTGACCCGCATGAAGGGTCAGGCGGTCGCCGTGTCCTTGGTGATGGCTTGCGGCCTGGCCATGCTGGTGATGGCGCGCAGCCTCATCCACTCCCTGGAGACCACCCGCCAAGCCTACTATCTCAACCATCGGTTTGCAGATTTGTTCGTCCAACTGAAGCGCGCGCCCGAATCCATCGTGCAGCGTGTTCGGGATATTCCCGGGGTGGCCGGAGCCCAATCGGGAATCTCTGCGCAGGTTACTTTGGATTTGCCTGAACTGGACGAACCGGCGAGCGGAAACGTTCGCTCGTTGCCGGACATGGGTGATCCGGAACTGAACCGACTCTTTTTGCGAGCCGGCGAGTGGCTCAAGCCTCGTGGCCGCGGCGAGGTGCTGGTCGGCGAGGCTTTCGCGGAAGCCAATGGACTCCGTCCCGGCGACTCCATCACGATGCTGCTGAACGGCCGACGGAAGGCTTTCCGCATCGCCGGCATTGTTCTGTCGCCTGAGTTTATCTTCGAGTCGCGCCCCGGAGCGGCTCTTCCCGACAACCGCACCTACGGCATCTTCTGGATGCGCTACGAGGAACTTGCCAACGCCTTCGATCTGGATGGCGCCTTCAATCACCTCGTGCTGACGCTTGCCCCCGGGGCGATTGAGGCCGCGGTCATCGCGGAACTCGACCCTTTGCTCGAGCCGTATGGCGGACGCGGAGCCTACGGGCGCGCCAACCATCCCTCGCACATTCGGATCTCGGACGAGATTCGGGTACTCGAGACGATTTCGATCGGGTTCCCCATCGTCTTTCTCAGCGTGGCGGCCTTCATGACCAACGCGGTGCTCTCGCGTCTGCTCAACTTGCAGCGAGAACAGATCGCCATTCTGAAGGCTTTTGGTTTCCGCAATGGCCAGATTGTGGGTCATTACTTGAAGTTCGCTCTGGTCATGGTTCTCTTCGGCACGAGCCTGGGCAGCCTGGGGGGCGTTGCGATGGGACATCGCCTGGTCGTGATGTACAAGATGTTCTTTCGATTTCCGGACCTCTCGTTCCATCTCGATGCCCGGGCCTTCTGCATCGCCCTGACCGCTGCGATAATCGCGGCCATGGTAGGCGTATTCAAAGCGGTGCAGCGCGCCTCCCGCCTCCCGCCCGCCGAAGCGATGCGCCCCGAACCTCCGGCCAGCTACCGGCAGGCGTGGATCGAGCGCACTGGCCTCACTCGCTGGTTTTCTCACACCTTCCGCATCGCGGTCCGCAACATCGAACGACGTCCGGTTCAGGCTTTTTTCACCGTGGCTGGACTGGCTCTCGCCACGGGAATTCTCATTGTGCCCAACTGCTTTCGCGACGGAGTGCAGGAGATCCTCGGTTTTCAATGGGATGTGGTTCAACGTCAGGATCTCGAACTAGGCCTCATCGAGCCTACCAGCATTCGGGTCTGGTCCAACCTTCGCCAGCTTCCTGGTGCGGTAGCGGTGGAGCCTTTTCGGACCGCCGCGGTCCGAATTCGGGCCAACAATAAATTCCGCCAACTGGGACTTCGGGGCTTCGTGAAGGACTCACTTCACTCCCGCGTGATCGATGCCAACAAGCGTCGGATCGATCTGCCGGACGATGGGCTGGTGATGTCGGCCAAGCTGGCGGAGGTCTTGTCGGTCCGAGTTGGCGATGAGGTGATGGTCGAGTCCTTGGAAGGCAAACGTCGCCACGTTCGAGTCCGGTTGGTGGGGTTGGCTGAAGATTTCGCCGGCATCACCGCCACGATGGAGATGAAAGCGCTGAATCGACTCATGGGCGAAGGGGACGTCGTGAATGGCGCCAGCGTCACGATCGATGCCGCCCAGCGCAGCCGATTCCTCCGAGCCTTGAAGGACATTCCCCGGGTCAGCTGGGTGGCCATGAAAGAATCGCTGCGACGGAACTTTTCTCAAACCACGGCGGCAAGCATCAATCTGATTCAAACGATCTATCTCACCTTCGCCACCGTGGTGGCGTTCGGAGTGGTGTATAATAACGCTCGAATTTCGCTGGCCGAACGTTCCCGCGAACTCGCCACCCTGAGAGTGATAGGGTTTTCCCAGCGCGAGGTCGGTTCAGTGCTGATCACGGAGCTGCTGCTGTTGGCGCTGATCGCCGTGCCTCTGGGCCTGCTTATTGGAACCGGCTTTGCCACTGCGATCCTGGGCGCAATCAACACGGAAACCGTCCGTTTACCGCTCATCCTTCGCCTCAGCAATTACACGTTCGCCATCGTCGTCGTGTCTATCGCGTCTGCTCTGTCGGCGCTGCTGGTGTTGCGTCAGCTCAACCATCTGAATCTCGTGGGGGCTCTCCGAGCTCCGGAGTAATCCCATGCCGATCCTAGAACCCATGAATCCGTCCACGCCTAAGACCCTCGCGAGTCCGAACTCGCCCACCAAGCCAAACAAACGTGCCAGCCGACGTTGGATCTCCTGGCTGGCCATCGGAGTCTTCATCGCTCTCCTGGTAGCGGGCCTATGGCCCCGTCCCACGCCGGTTGAAGTGGTGAGCGTTGGCTCCGGGCCTTTGCGCGTCACGGTGAATGAGGAGGGCAAAACCCGCATCAAGCAGCGCTATGTGATTTCCGCCCCCGTCACCGGCCACCTTCGCCGCATTCCACTCAAAGCCGGAGACGCGTTGGACGGCACCAACACGCTCATCGCCGTGATCGACCCTCTCGCTCCCGGCCTGCTGGATGCCCGCAGCCGTTCGCTGTATGAGGCCCGACGCGATAGCGCCATCGCCAGCTTAGAACGCGCCCGCGCGCAACATCTGTACGCCACCAACGAACTGCGGCGTCTGGACCGATTGTTCCGTGAAAAGACCCTTTCCATTCAAGATCTCGAAGCCGCGCAGTGGCGAGAGATGTCCGCTCAGAAGGAACGCAGTGCCGCCGAGGCCGCGTTAAGGGAGGCCGAAGCCGCGTTGAAGGACTTTGGCACGGTTCAGGCAGGCGGATCTTCCGGAGCGGCAGAACCCACCGAGGTTCGAGCGGGCACACAAGGCCGGGTCCTGCGCGTGTTTGAGGAGAGCACCCGCGTGGTGACCGCAGGAACCCCGCTGGTGGAAGTTGGGGATCCGCAGGACCTCGAAGCCGTCATTGAGGTACTGTCCCGTGACGGTGCCGCCATCGCCCCAGGCACACGGGTGGAGTTGGAGCAATGGGGAGCAGGCGAACCGCTCGAAGCCAAAGTTCGGTTGGTGGAACCCTCGGCCTTTACCAAGGTCAGCGCCCTCGGGGTGGAAGAGCAACGGGTGAACGTCGTCGCAGATATTCTGACGCCACCGGAGAAGCGCAAAAGCCTGGGAGACGCCTATCGGATCGAGGGCAAGATCGTGATGTGGGAGATCGACCGCACGGTCAAGGTCCCCACCGGTGCCCTGTTTCGGCAAGGCGCAGATTGGGCGGTGCTGACGTTCGCTGAGGGATTCGCGCGGCTGCGCAAGGTGCAGATTGGACGCTCCAGCGGATCGGAAGCCCAGGTGCTCAGCGGGCTTCAAGAGGGCGAGAGGCTCATTCTCTACCCCGGTGACCGCATTCGCGATGGCCAGCGGGTCAAGGTCATGTCCATTTAACTTACCCCTGAATGCCGTCCCTTCCGGTTCCCATTCAACGTGCCCTGCTGGTAGGGATCGCCTGCTACCTCTTCATCGTAGTCCTGGTGGCAATCTTTCAGCGAAAGCTCATCTATCTTCCATCCCGTGCACCTGAGGGCATGGCGGTCAGCCAGACAACCCTCAAACCGTGGAAAGCGGAAGGCCTCACGATCGGCTGGACACGGGAAGTGGTCCACCCGGTGGAAATTTGGCTCATGTTTCATGGGAACGCCGGTCAGGCGGCGGATCGGGACTATGTCCTGCCGTCACTTCCCGAGAACGTGTCGCTCTATGTTCTCGAATATCCCGGCTACGGAGCGCGCGCGGGCTCCCCTTCGATGGATTCTATCAATGAGGCCGCGGCGGAGGCGTACGATCTTTTGCGCAAACAGGCGGGGGGGCTACCGGTGTCCGTGCTGGGGGAGTCGCTGGGAAGCGGCCCCGCTTCATGGCTGGCAACCCGGCCGGTTCCACCCGACCGCATCGTGTTGATGGTGCCCTACGATGCCTTGTCGAACGTGGCTGGAGCTCAGTTCCCTTGGTTGCCAGCCAGACTGTTGCTTCGGGATCGTTGGAACAATGTAGAGTCGCTCCGCAGTTTCAAAGGCCGGGTCGACATTTTCGTCGCACAAGAGGACGAAATCATTCCTGCGCGATTGGGGCGTCAGTTGGCGGAATCCCTTCCTGGGGCTGTGCTGCATGAGATCCCGGGGGGACACAATGATTGGTCCGTTGGAGAGAAGGTTCGGCTGAAGGTAGAGCGGCGCTAACGAAAGCGGCTCGAGCGGGGATGGGCTTGCGATCAACCGCAAGACGCCTCGCGTATATGGAGTGCGGCAGCCCGCTCTGAGCATTACCCACAAGTTCGGAGGGCTTCCTCCCTATCCCAACGGGATTGCGCCTCAAAGCCCAGGGTTGGGAGGAACGAGCTACCCTGGGGAAAACGCCATAGAATCCACAACCCCATCGTGGGTTGCGAACCCTGTGGGG
>JAEUHE010000007.1 GCA_016793885.1 Verrucomicrobiales bacterium | reverse complement strand
GCTGACGAACCGCTGGGCTGTAAGCTCGGGTTGGTGCAAATAACCTTGAGCCAGGCAGATCCCGCCGATGAACAACTCGCCCGGCTGCCCTTCGGGAACCGGTTGGTTCTGCGAATCCAAAAGGTGCAGCTCGGTGCCGTCTATAGCTTCGCCGATGGGAGGTAAGCTTTCCCAGGATGCGGCATCGGCGGGCAAGAGGTGAGCACTGGCAACGTGCGTTTCGGAGGGCCCGTATTGGTTATCAAGACTAGTTCCGGGAAGTCGCAGAAAGAGCGCGCGCACCAGTGGAGTGATCTGCAATTGTTCGCCAGCGGTGATCACCTCGCGCAGGGTCATGGGAAGTTGCGTGGACTCGTTGGCCGCCTCGGCTAGTTGCTGGAGAGCGATGAACGGCAGGAACAGTCGGTGAATTTGCTGCTTGATTAGGTAACTCCAAAGGCTGGGAGAATCGTAGCGGAGTCCTTCGTCCATGAGGACAAGCGTTCCGCCACTGCACGTGGTGGCGAAAATCTCCTGAGCGGAGACGTCGAAACTCAGTGAAGCAAACTGGAGCGTCCGGGCTGGGTAGGGCAGACTGCGGGAACGCCTCGTCTGCCACTGCACCAGGTTGGAGATCGCTTGATGCACCATCGCGACCCCCTTGGGACGGCCGGTGGACCCGGACGTATAGATGACATAAATCAGATCTGCCCCACTGCTGGCGTTGCCGGGGTTCTCCCCTCTGAGTTGAGTGATCTCCGGCCAGGCCTCATCAACGGCAACGCAGTCTGCTTCGCTCCAACACTTCGCAGCGGACAGTTGAGAACGATCCGTGAGGAGGAGCTCGAGGCGGGCGGACTGAGCCATGAAGGTTAGCCGCTCCGGCGGATAGGTGAGATCGAGGGGGGCGTAGGCCGCTCCAGCCTTAAGAACTCCGTAGATGGCCGCGATGAGCTGCGGGGACCGGTTGATGCTGAGTCCTACGACGCTGTTCCTGCCTATGCCACGCGCATTTAGGTAGCGTGCGATCTGGTTGGCTTGGTAGTTGAGCTCTTCATAGGTCAACATTCCCTGCGGGGAATCGACGGCCAGCGCTTTAGGTGACCGCAGGACTTGGGCCTCGAAGAGGTGGTGGACACAGGGGAAATTAGCTGTAGCGGCGGCGCGGAGATGGGGGCTGGGTTCGGTCTGGCCTTCGTCGTTATACATGTTCTCGCGATAATGAGTTTCATCCGGAAGCTCGCGGTTGGCCCTATTACCAGACATTGCGTAGAAGCCTACGGTAGAAACTGGTCGTCAACGCGGCCGGTTTGTAGCAGTAGGAGGAATGCTGAAACTCAAGCGCAGGCTTATCTTTGCCGCATACCGTGCCAGTGAGGTGATAGTCCCGATTAATCCGATCGTCGGCTAAGTTGCTGCTTGCCGTGGCCCGGATGATGTCCCCGGCTCGCACGGAAATGGGAGGGTCGAACACAGGGAAATACACCGGCATCCAGGATGCCGTGCTTTTGTCGAGTGACTCAAAAGTCTCTCCCGGAATAGTTTCGACTCTCACCCATAACGCAAACCCATCGAGCATGGAATCACGCAAAATGGTTAACGCTATCTCTTCCCGCGACTCGTGAACCGGTTCCCCATTAAAGTCGATTTCCTCGAATACATCCGCGGTGGAATTAATCATCGATCGTTGGAGTCCCGAAACGGCCAGTCGGAGATCAAACCGATAGCCTGCTCGCTCGAAGAGGCGGCTTGCGTAATAGCGTGCCACTGGGTTGAAGCGGGGATTATTGACGAGGGACCGGGGCATTTGAACACCTGCCACTAAAGTCTGGCACCGGCCAGGTATGAACCGCCCCCCGGGTTTGACCAAATGCCGAGCCGACTTAAGCAGCAAATCCCACCCCTCCGCTCCCCCGATGTTTCCCAGGTTGTCCGAGATGCACGCGTCTACTGGTTCCGGAAGATGGATCGCTTGGGCGTCACCCCAGATTACCGAAATGCGATCACTCAGCCCTAGTTCCCTGACCAGTGAGGCTGCTCGGTAAGCAGGCTTTTCGAGAAGCTCAATCGCGTACACCTTGCGTGCGCCCGCTTGTAAGGCTAATAGGGCGAGTGTCGCTCGTTGCCCTGTCCCGACGTCAACCACCGTCAACCCTTTCAGGCTTCGTTGGAACGTCCTCAAAAAAAAGTCGTTGCGATGGGTGTCGGCCGCCATGGCGGCATACATAAAATGATCGTACTCGGGATCTCCACCTACGCTGACCGTGGACGGCCATAACTCTACATGGCTCTGCCCGCGGGGCGGCAGATGCGCCGGGTTTCGATCTTCACAGTTCACTCTTACGGAGGAATCTGTATCTATTGAAGGTGGCAGAAATGTAATATCTCTCCCCATTGATCAGTTGATTCGTATCTCGTTTTGTCCTCAACACACATGGGTTCCCAGGCCGTAATCACCACGGATTGAACAAAGGTTATTACGTCTCAATTTTGTGCTCCCCTCGACAAATTCTGTAAAAACTGATCATCGCCAGCATCGAGAGCTTCGGTGTCGGGAAGCTCAGATAAACGGGGCGGCAGTTATTTCCACAACGCTCGGTGCGAAGTAAGCGCCAGATTTCGCAGTGCATCCCATGATCTCGCCGATCTGCGCATGTGAGAAGACTTCGCATCCGCTCACGATAAGAGGGTTACGGAGTTTCGGAGGCAAACGCCACGACCGTGCGTTTCGCAATATTGCAGCCACATCCCGGTTGGTAGCAACGAGCGGTTCGAGACTGCTTTTAACGAGGACGCGTCGATGGTGGTGATGGTGTGGTTTCGTCTCGACCGTGACTTATCGACTCCTGACGTAGGTGAGTTTGCGTGCCAACCCACCTAAGATAGCGTTCACCCTGCTCACTAGGCATGCTTCGACTCACTTCGAAAAAGTGCTTTAGCATCTCTGTCTGACAGACCGCCCAAATTCGGGATCGTTCCGCCAGCAGAGTTGATACCTGGGGTGTGACCTCCCTGACTTCGGTCAGGAGGACGGACAGTTGATGGTTGAGTTGGTCAATCTGGCTGCACCGTTCCTTACATTGCGGCAAATAGCCGGCGTGTAGCGCAGAGATTCGCTGAAACTCCGCATCTGCCAGCCTAAAGTCATCCTTTAACCACGACAACTCGGGATGCTCGCTCCTGAGCAACGCGCGTGGCTCAGCGGTGCCGAGCAGGAAACAGCAATAATACGCTGTCACGGCTCCGGCCAAGGCCAACAACAATACGATTATCCCACGGCGCATGGTCAATGGTTGTCTGGAGGTGGTGAGATGGCTTGCACATACCGAGCGCGCAGATCCTCACCCACTCGAGCCGACACCCTCCGGGATTCGACTAGACCAATCCCTCCCCCAAGTAGGATAAACAGCATTACGACCGCACAGGCATGAGCAGGACGGGCTAGTGAGTCTAGGATCCTACTCAAAAGCAACTTCGCCAGGGGGATTGTGTCGTGAGGGGTGGTCTCCACTCGCCTTATACGGCTCCAAACTGAGGTCCTGAAGCGTGGCGGCAGGGAAGGACTAACCACCCATCCTCGCAATAGGATCTTGAGTAGTTTGTCTTGCCGATCACTTTCAGGCTCACTCATAGGTAAAGCGTCGCCAGCACCTGTTCAACGATGAGGGTAATGTCAGCGACATATACCATTACGCTCCGCGAGTTGGAACCCCTCCAAGTTCTTTACCGATTCCATTCATTGCTCTGGAACGGTATGCCCTCGGATTCGCCAGGCTTTTCGACCACAACTCCGAGCCCCAGGTTCCTTTTGAAGCCTGGAATAAACTCGCTTCCGCTTTCTTGAGTGCTCACGGTCTGTGCGGCGTATTAGTATGTAGTGTGCCTCAATCATCCGCGCCCGCTGGTGCCGCGCGTTCGGCACGAGGCGTCTTCTGCTTCGTATCTGCATGGACTCCCTAGGTACTCCTCACGTCATTAATTCATCACGCGATGCACTTTTGCGCTCCTTGGCTCCGGAACTATTCGGGCTTACGTTGATCATCCTATCATTGAGTCGGGCTATTCGCTGGTCTTTGCTCCGGATTAGCCGTCACGGCATCCCCAACCACACTCACGCCGGGATGGAGTTTCCAAGCGTTTCCACGAAGCGCCGCCTCAACGAACTCCAGCGTTTGTTCCTAGCACTCGCAGAGATGGGGAAAGCTGAGGCGATAGGGCCTTGGCTGAAGGAACCCAATCCCGCCTTCGATGGCTCGACTCCGGTTCAGGTGATTGAGCGCGGGGAAACGGATCGGATTTGGCGTATGATTTACGAACTCCAGTCGGGAGAGCCCGGCTGAGCCTGTAGATTGGGGCTCTGCCCTGAATGAATAGACGGAAGGACTCGCCTAGGGCGCGATCAAAGCGCCTAGCGCCTCTGCCGAGATCTCGCGAACGATAGAGGTCCTCCAGCTTGTGGTTAACCAGTGCTAGTTTCTTAACGCGGCTCCAGCCTTTGAGCTGGCGCTCACGAGCTAAAGCGGATGCTTGGTCTGGGAAGGTTTCCGAGCAGATCAGTTCGATCGTAGCTGAAGTGGAAGTGGTGTTGCATCCGCAACCTGAACGATGTTCTTGAAGACGGCGTTCCAGATGGTGTGTGGAGCCCACGTAGATGCAGCCGTTCTCCAAACGAAGCAGGTAGACGTGCCAGGAAATGGTGATTTTCTCCTCTCTCTCTGTCTCGGGAATGTCCCCCTTCGACCGGCTAAAGGCTGAAGCTTCGACTCGCGGACTCGCTCAGGGCCATTCGACTCGGCCCCTGGTCCCGCCATGAGCGAAGCCTCGGAGGCCGAGTCGAATGGCTCCAGAGGTAGGGCTCGAACGCGGCTTCCTCTGTTGTCCAAACACTTACGAGAACAAAAGTAGCTCCCATTTCAACGAAATCAAGCTTACTCCGCAGTTGCTCAGGGGCTGCACCGAACCTACTCGCGCGGGCACTTCTACTGACAGTTTTACTGACAGTTGTTATGGGAATACTCTGGCCCGACCAGCATCCGATGGCGATCACGCGAGATGATCGTGATCCTGCATCCACGGTGGATGCATTTCGAGAAGTTCGAGAAATAGCCTCGAGGGTTAGCCCACTATCAAGCGGCGGAATTCCTCCGAGCCATTAACGGGGACATGGGTGAGCTAAGATTTGATCAACAGTCGGTCATTTGACTGGATTTACAGTTGAGGGGCAGCGTTCTGGAACAATCGAGCCATTTTAGTTCTGAGTCCTTTTTAGCTTAATACTCACCGTGACTCTCCCCGATGATTTCTATTTCAGAACGACATGCAGTTTGTCAGCATCCTCTACTTTTTCACCCAATAACTTTGGAACAGAAGCCAACCCACCAAACCGATAGCGATGCAACTCGCCTGCGATGAAAAAATCAGTGGTTGAGGTGAGCTTTAGCTTGGTGTCACTTTGCCATTCGGCAGCGAGGTTCACACCAGTGCCTGCGAGGCCTCCGATATTCTGAGGAAGGGTGGCTTTGACCTCGACTGCTGCATCTTTAGAGAACTCGAGTTCGGCGCTCATTCCTTTGACTCTCAATGCTCTGGTCAGAACTAAGTGTTCGCCAGGTCCGAGATCGGAACGAATCTGGCCGTTCGGATCGAGGTCGTTTATGATTTTTCTATAGGGTCCTGTCACTATAGACACCCATTCGAGGGAATCAGTCTTCACGTCAATAGTCCTCGCCCGGTTCAGATGACCAGATAAGCTCGCATCGGAGGAGAGCAGTTTGGATAAGTCCAACTTGCCAGAAACTTTTGACTTCGCCTCCTTGTGGGCAGCACAGGTAAAAGGTGCTCCAGGGTCCAAAACCCCACTCTGATCTTTAATGTATTCGGAAGCCAAGTGACTAGGAAGCAAACCGCCGTCAGAAAGTCTTTGAAATATCGTTCCCGGGCCTAGACGAGTCGAAGGGCCTAAGTAAAGAATGCCCGAACCTAGCAGATCACTCTGAGCACATTTCTTGATTCCCTCCCTCCAAATTTTGCGAGCGTCGTCCTGACATCCGCACAACAATAGCAATCCCAGCACTACAAAACCTGTAGTCCCCTTTTTCATAGTTCAAAAATCCTTTTCGCTATTCAAAAGGTAGTCGCTCATACTTAGCAAGAATTTTTTACTCGGGCTTTCTCTGGATTTCAAAATGAGCGTTCTGACGCATTTGCACCAAACAAGGGCATCGATCTCGTTCCTGCGGCGCGATTCAGTCAGTGCTAGTAACCACGCAAAACGGGGTGCGGAAAAACTTGTGCCCGTGACGTCCCCGGTGACATCTCCGTCCAACCCTACCACCATGGAGTCTTCCATACGATCTGCGTAGAGGTCAGAGGAAGTCGGGTCTAGGTGACCATCACGTTTCACATTCAAAACGCCTATTGTGTCTGGGTAGGCATATGACCTGTAAACAAAACTTTGTCGCGTCCGGTGATCGAACGCATTGTATTTTGGACTTTCATTGCCTGCGGCAGCGACTAAGACCCCATTCATCGGAGCAGGGAATAGGAGCTTCAGATCATTGTGAGGAGTCGTCCAGGAATGGTTGATGGCAAAGAAAATCTTGTTCGAGCGTCCATAATAGTCGAGAAGGTCGAAAGGCGCTTTCACAACAGCGATGTCTGAATCGATTAGGTTTCCATTCCACGTTTTCGGCAACGCGCGGACTATTGCCTCAGCCTTCTCAAACCTTTGCTTGATTAGAGCTTTGGTTGTCTTGTGTAGTGGAGCTTGGGTGGAGGAATCGCCCAGTAATAAGCTAAGTTGAATCATTTCGATAAGCAATGAATCAGCCCCCTGTTCATTGATGAGGGGTAAATACACAACCTCAACAGAGTTCGATGGATCGAGTGTTTCAAATTCCTGGAGTGCGGCGGAAATCCACTGACAATGAGGATTCGTTGGGTCACGAAAAGCACTCATAGGCCTGCGCGATGGGGGCGTTTGCCGCAGCCCGTTTACCCAAACATAATCTAACACTTTCCATAGATGGCGTAACGAGTTCGTATAATCATCCCCACTCGGCCATCCTGTATCGTGAACATATACGGTTCCTCTCCGTGCTTTGGCGCGTGCGGCTAAAGCTTTCAACATGGCGGACCGTTCAGACTCGCTCAAGATCGCTTTGTATTCTGAGGAAGGAGTTGTTGCTCCTGCGAGTTTGATAGGTAGCGGGCCAGCTGCGACATCAACATTTTCAGCCTGTGATGACAGAGAATAACGCAAGGCCTCGGTCATGTTGACAGTAAGATCGATCTGACTACTCTCAGAAGGGGCAGTTGTGCTTTCAATAGCGCTAATCGTACTAAATGCGATTTTTGCGCCTCCTGGCTCTAGATCTGGTTCCACGATCCCTGAAAACGAAACATGACCTTGCTGCGTGAACGTCAAAGCTCCGGATCGAACTCTGGGGGGCAGTGACGGTATAAGACATTGTCCTTCCTTCAATAATTCTGGTTTTTGAATCTTGTTCAATCTCAGGATTTCACGCTCGATCACTCTAGCAGATTTCTTATGGAGGGTGCCCACGTTGAATCGACGGTTTAATATTCCAGAGATGGTCTCCTTGGGCTTGGTTTCGATAAGCGTTGGCGCAACGAGGCGAGCCAAAGTTGAGAGCCTCGCTTGGCTCTCTAAAGTTTCGGAATAGAGTCCACTTGTCCTGACTCTAACCGTGTAAAGTCCCTCCCTAGTAGACTTTGCCTCCCGCGAGGGCGCCTGGACTCCATTCGTTGGTGGCATGTGGAAAATCAAGCCTGAGCCTGCTCTTAGATCTTCAGGGCGCTTTAGACCATTTAATTGGAGTATCTCCTTCTCTAGTGTGTCGTAGTCTTTTCCCGAAAAGGCTTTGATGCGATAGTGCTTTTCAATAAGTCCCGATAGGGTGTCCCCCTGCCGAACGGCGATTCGAGGTTCTGTTGAAACCTGAGCCGCTGCTGCTCTAACCCATGCGAAAATCCAAGCCTCCATGCAAATGACAACAATCAACCGCGCTATACTCCAAGGTTTATCCATAGAAAAGTCCTCCTGACCAAGATTTCGTTCATTCTTATTACAATTGTCCGAGTAGGTTGTAATTACTGACGCGCTCTAAAGCGTATCACTCCCTAAATGCTCACTAGTTCTAGATTCGCCTGACTCAAGAGATACAAAGGCAGAATGGGGCGAAAGCATCGGCACGCCATAACCTTGATTAACAGATTGGGCAAGAATTTCTTAAGCCTGCGGGCACTTTCGGTAGGGTGAAGGCTTCTTTAATTGGAATACGGCCGTTACTCGGCACGGAGTAACAACAACCCCCTGTGAGGTGGCCCCAATAGTCCGGCCACTTGGAGGGTTAGTTAAGCTATGGTGGCTTGGTGTGGTGTCAGCGGTCACTCAAACTGACCCGCCTGGGGTCGAAATGAAGGGCTTCAAACTGACCCACCCTGAGAGAGAAGCCATAGGGCTGCCAACCGAACGGAAACCCGTGAGGATGAGCGGCCGATATGGCCAATCAACTCACG
>JAEUHE010000006.1 GCA_016793885.1 Verrucomicrobiales bacterium | reverse complement strand
CAGCCTTGCTTATGCTCCGCAAAGCGAAGGTGTAGTGATGGACCGAAGGCTAGTAAGAAGGCTGGCTTGCCAAGCCGTAGCTAATGGGGATGTCCGACGAAGCCCGTCGTCGCCTGCGGCTATGACGTGGCAGCCTTGCTTTTGCTCCGCAAAGCGAAGGCTGGTGCACCCATCAGGAGTTGAACCTGAAACCTTCTGATCCGTAGTCAGATGCTCTATCCAATTGAGCTATAGGTGCTCCAAAGAGGAGTAGAAACTAATGACCGGATGCGTCGAGGGCAAGTGTTAATTTTGCCACCTTTTCTGCGGGCTGCGGAAGGGGAGATTCGACGTGGAGGCGATCGCGGCGCCCCGCTTGGAGGAACCTGACTCCGTCAGGGGCTGAAAAGCTGTAGAGGGCTACAGCACTCCATAGGCGTAGCCCCGTTCGCGAGGGGGGGTGGAGTTCTGTACACAGTAAAGAGTCTAAAATCCCTCATTTAAAGCCCGTCATTTCCCTAATTTGCGCCCGCTCTCTGCGTCGAAGGTATCGTAGTTGCAGGTTATTTCCTCCCCGGCGGCGATATCGCGCATGGCCACAGTGGCGATGGGAGGCACAGCGTCGGACGGGGCACCGGTGTTCGGTTCGGCCGAATGATTCATAAAGCAGGAGTGGTCGCCCCCGAGGACGAAACGATGCGTCTGAGGGTCGAGGAATGCGAACCAACGAACATGTTCCTGGATGATAGGGGGGAGCGACTGGAAATCCGCCAGCGTCAGTTCGCGATCGAAACCTGGCTGGAACCGCCAGATGGGGGTTCCACGAGGGACAGGCTCAACGGCGAAGAGACCCATTCCGTGAATGGCACTGGGGCGGACGCGGGTGCGAATCAGCATCATGATGGGAGGCAGTTTAGGGCAGGGGAAGCACTGGAGTGAAGCGGGAAGGGCACCGGTTTTTTTGAACCGCGATGGAGCTCGTCCCTATGGAGTTGATCGGGAACCGATCCGACGAGGTTTATAGTTCTGATCTCCGGTAGACCTCTACCGCTTTGGTCCCCCCGGCGTAGCTGGGATCCCCTCCGGGGGCACAGAAAAGCTGTAGAGGGCTACAGCAGTCCAAATGTTCCGCGACCGAGCTTGGCCATATGGAGTGCGGTAGACCTCTACCGCTTTAGTCCCCCCGGCGTAGCGGGGATCCCCTCCGGCCCCGGCTGTCCTTACCTGGAAATAGTCACGCACCACGAGGGACACTCCCGACGAGCGATAGCTTGACCTAGGGATAGAAGCGTGCAGATTGGGAGGAGTTAGTCGTCTGGTTGGGGGCGTACTGGTTTCGACCTTGTGAGTACGCCGGAGGCGGCATGCCGAGGATGGTTCGTTGGCCTCGTAAAAAATCGAACCAAAAACATAAAAGCTAACGAAGAGTTGGCCCTCGCAGCCTAAGTCTGCGACGTTCGTGCTCTAATCCCGGCTAGGAGACACGAACGCATTTAGTCGGGTGGGTAGGCTTGTGGAGACAGCGCGCAAGCCGCCGAGAAATTCCATGCTGACTAAGCTGCGCAATTCGTGTTGGGGTGATTCTGCGCGGACGAAAACTTACCCTGACTAAGCATGTAGTCGCGGCCGGTTTCCTTGCTCGGGACGCGGGTTCAACTCCCGCCGCCTCCACCATTTCGTCTACGACGAAATGGTGCCACGCCATAGCGCTGAGCTTGTCGAAGTGCGAAGGCGGGCTAGCGGCTTGGAAGTTAACTCCAGGCAACAAATTCCTTTCCAAGCCCACTGCCGAAAACCGTCCCTTCCCTTTGCCTCCTTGCGCGAAAATCCCTGCAATTTGCGCTTTGTTGCGTCCATGGGCGGCGGTTTGTTCGCTTCCATCCCAGAGATCGCCCTCATCGTTCTTTGGAAAGATGCTCTAGTTTTGAGATGGAGCGATGCATCGCCGCGTCAGTTCGTCCCCATCACCTATCTTCGGAAAGATCTTCGGAAAATCGCTGGTTAGGAGGTTCTTTTGTCGCGCAAGATGCTGATAACAGGCATGTTAGTCTCTGAAATCGATCTTCTGAAAGATTTTCGGATTTGTCTATGATGGATGTGTATGCGAGCCCGACCTCGATGCAGCCTTCTCTCGGTTCTTCCGCGAACTATGGCGTGACGACTGCATGAATAATGCCTCGTTCGATTTTGTGGACTTGAGCCGCTTCAGATAAGGGAGGCACCAAACGAAAGAATGCATTACCCGAAGCGGTGCCAGAGAATCGATACTCTGACACGTCACTCGCATCGAGAACATCGACCCAGATCGGACTGGCAAGGTTTTCGGTGCGCTGAAGCTTGAATCCTTCAGCCCTTGCCCACCTCAAAACGACTTCATCCTCATCCTCATCACGAAACACCGATTCAAAGTAGGCTTCGGTGCGGGTTGGCCCGTATAGGGTTATGCCCCACCCTCGTCCCAGTTGACCGCGGCCTTCGTCGAATACGCTGTTCACGTACAATTGCCAGCGCCCGTTGGGATTCTGATCTTGAAATACTGAAAGCTTGTCGCCATACGGCCCGGGTGGCGCTGGGCTCGGGAAGGAATAGCCGGCGGAAACTGCGGCGGGTTTGAACGTGAACCGGGTCCGCGGAGTTTGGATGTCCCCATATTTCGTAGGGGCGGAGTCATCAAAGACAAGGTTTCCTACATCGGAATCCCGGGTGCGCCTTACGGCTTTTGCGCCACGACTTTACCGTTTTTCCAGATGTAGATTGGTGTGCCATGCATACGGGCTATCTCCCGTGCTGCCTTGGCAGAGCGTCGCAGTCCGCGGCCAACTGCTTTGGCGAATTCGGCGGTCTCAGGTTTCACTGTCTTGGGTTTCATGGTCCTTTTTCGAGTAGTTTGGGCAAGATGCCAGAGTTGTCATAGACTGCCCATGAGTCGGCGAGAAGCCGATAAGCGGATTGGAAATTGTCCCACCCTCGCACAAATCGCCGAAGCACGTCTTGCCGGGGCACGTGATGGCCTCCCTGCCGGACCCGAATGGCAATACGTCGAAGAGCCAGTCGGGTAGAAGGCAATCGGAGGAAGACGATCTCGATTCGGTAGCCAGAAGCTTTCCACCTCTTCAAACGGTCAATGTAGGTCAAACCGCTTAAGGTGGTCTCGAAAGCAAAGTCGGCGCGAGCGCCCGCCAACCGGTCGAGTTCGTTCAGAAACAGACGCCCTGCGGCTAGGTTTGCCAATTCCGGTTGTAGCGGCGAAAGTCCGCCAGCGATCAGGTCAGCGTTTACAAAGTTTAGCATTCCTGCGTCACGGTGTAGAAACTGTCGAGCGAACGTAGTCTTCCCGGCGCCGTTTGGACCGGCGATGACGATGCAGCGTGGTTGCCTGGTAGAGTTCCGCTTCATTCTTGAACGAATCAGTGGCTAGAAGTTTAGAGTGTCTGAAGCTATCGAGTCGAGCCTGCATTCGGTCAAGCGATCAACCGTCCGATTGGCCTATCCGGAGATCTTTGTTCTGGGTTGATTCGGGGAGGTCCTCGGATCAGCATGAGCTCGAAAATGTAAGAGCACGTATGTAAGAGCACGTTATGGCTGCAAAGGTGAAGAAACCAAGATCCAAGGGAGCCCGAGATCGCGGCGCGAGTGTCACCGGCTGTGGCTCCGATGACGGTTTCGCCAAAATCAGATCCATTGCTGTCGCCATAAACCGTCTTCAGCTGCAGAATGCGGAGACTCTGGATCCCGTGGTCCAACACCTGATTCGCATCCGCTCCCGTGACGTTCAAGAGATCGAACACACGCTCGATCAGCTCTTGGACTGCGCGTGCGTCCCTAAAGGCCTGGAAGTATTCAAATCCCTCTGCCGTTACTACTTCAAGATCGATCCTGTAGCAACTGCCTATTACATCCACGCCTACCGGGACATGTGGGACAGTAAGCCAGATCAAGAGAAGGTGGACGCTCAGTGAAAACCGTCCCTAGCAGCAACCACCGCAGGCGCGATGGGACGTCTGTTGTAAGGTGAGGAAGCATCATCGCATCGCGTCGACTTTGGTTGCTGCTAGAAGGCACTGCGTGCGGGGAGGCGGAGAAGGACCCTGATGCTTGAAAAGACAAAACAGTATTCTAAGTCCGACGGCCTACTAGTCGAGCACCCATTGCATGGCCTGGATGGTTTTGGCTCTGATTCCGGGGATCGCCTCGAGCTCCACCGTGCTGGCATTCATGACCGCGCGGACGGATCCGAAGCGCTCGAGCAGGAGCTCCGCCCGTTTGGGTCCAACCGATGGCAACGCTTGCAAGGCGAGAAGTTGAGCGCGCCTTTTCCGTTTGGGCCGACGCCCCCCGCGATTCACCTGGTCCTTCTCCTGGCGGACCAGTTGTCGCCAGGCGAATATCATCAAGCGTGCGGTCTCCTCTGGATCGGTTGAGCGCAGGACTGGGAGATGGAAGATCAGTTGCAATGTGATGAGCGCTCCCTGGATCGATTCGCGACTCATTCCTGAGTCGGCAAGGTCCCTCCCGGGACCTTCAAGGATGAGGCAGCTATGCTCGGCGGTTTGGCTCAGTCGCGAAGCTTGCGCGAACAATCGTCCATCAATGATCGAGGCGACGAAGTCCTTCACTGTTTTTCGCTCAACGATGAGCTGGCCACCCAATTGGTAATCCCCGAGGCTCAGATGCACGACGCTCGCTTGGGCGAACCCAAGTTTGTGGAGTGCGGCGAGAACCGGCTGTCCGGTTTCGCGGTCATCGGCAAAGATGGGGATCTCCTCCTGAGGTTCTGAGGGCACAGGACTGCCCAACGATACAACGTTCTCTTCTTCTTTCATGGATACTTCCTCCCTTAAAACGCAGATCCAGAACTCGGTTAACACTTGCCGGGGTGGTTCTGCTTACCGAGACTCTTAAAGCGCCGATGAGTCTGTGTCCATCTCCATCTGGTGGGATTCCGGAGTTGTAGTGTGGGCCGTCCTCGGACGTGTTCCCGTTCTCCCGCCACCTGGCACCTTCCGCCTTCGCCAAGACTGTTTCGGCGTGACGAGAGCACCTGGCACGGCACCCGGCACCCGACACCGGTTGTGGCCCGAAGGAAAAGCGGTGGCATGCCACGCGCAGTCCATAGGGAGGTGGCTCTCACGAGGTGGACGGTGCCACTGTTCCCCGCCTTTGTCGGTTATGCGTAGCTGCACATAACCGACAAAGGAGGAAAGGAGGAGGCCAAGGACTCCTGACGTCGTCTCCTACAGGGGGAGAGGAAGGCGTCTCCTTTGTGTAGGAGACGAGGTTGAACGAGTCCTCGGCGAATACTGGAATGCGGCTGCGATCCTGTGCGACGTGTCATGCTGTAACTTACTCGAGCCACACAATTGCCACCTTACTGTTGTCTCACGATCTTGAAGAACAGCCGGGTGTCCTCATCGGCGGGCGAAACATTCGTGATCCCCAGTGTGGAGGAGGTCGCAGTATACGTGCGAGTCAGCTGCCAGTTCACCAGATCCTGACTCACATAAACCTCGTAGACTCCACCGGGTTCCGTATCCCATTTCACCTCCACCAGCAACGCTGACCCAACTCGATTCATAAAGCGAGCGGTGACGTTTCCGGGAGGGCGCTGCGACTTGGGTATGATCTGCACATCGTCGATCACAAGTGTTTCAGAGAATCCACCCGTGCGAGCGACAAAGGTGAACACGTCGTCCAGCGCCGTCATATAGTCAACCGGAACTCGTGAGAGCACCTGAGTGCCACCAATATTCAAACTCAGGCTGCCCGTCTTTCCAGGATACGCGTCGTAGTCAATGACCACTGCCGAGAATTGACCGTCGACGTGGGGCGACACCGGATATGTCTCGGGAAGGACCTGGTTGTTCGCCCGAATCTGGTGGCGAGGGTTGGAGAATGTAATGAACTCAACACCCAGACCTTTGGCGTATCCTCCGACCTGATTATTGTCCACGTCCACCGGTTCGTCTGCAGGCCTGAGATAAAAGCCAAATCCATCCGCCCACTGTCCCGTCGGGGGCTTTGCAATCGCGTAGGAGAAGCGGGCGGTAAAACCGTAGGTGGATGGAACCAATCCTGGCAGAACCCACTGAGTGCGGGTCCATGGGGTTTCGGCCGCGGTCATGATAAGGAACGCGCGTCCATTCGGATTCTTGTTCACCCTAGCCGCCCCAGTATCCGAAGCGAGCACGCTTCCATCCTTGAAAATACGGGCACCGTTCGCATACTCGGTGAAGTCCTGACTGTAGCTCCTTTCGTCGCTGACGCGGGATCGGACCTGGACATTATCGATCGATAGTGTTTCACCGAAGCCTCCCGTCCGTGCTGCAAATGCGAACACGTCTGTGGATGTCGGCTGGAAATCCGCCGGCACAGGAACGGTGTCCAGGATCGTCTGCCCACCCGCCACCACGGTGAGGGTGCCTTGCTTCCCAGGTTGGGTGCGGTAGTCGATCATGACCCGGGTGACAACGCCTGTAGCGGGGCTCTCTGCATAAGCACCCGGCTGCTCCGCACCATTGATGCGGATGAGGTGACGTGGCGCACCGAACGTGATGAATTCGACCCCAATGCCCGAGGAGTACCCACCCACCTGGTTGCTCTCGCTATCGATACCGGCGGCCGCTGGCTTCAGATAAAAGCCGAATCCATCCGCGATGGGTCCTGCGTCCGGAGGAGTGATCAGATAATCAAACTGCGCGAAGAATCCGTATGTGGACGGCGCCAGAGCCGGGAGCACGAACTGGGCTCGTGTATGCAGCGTGTCGGCCGCCGTGAGGCGGAGCCGCTTTTGTCCATTGATGCTGTGTACGCCGGGCACTGCGGGAGCATCCGTCGTGAGTTTGGAAAAGTCATTGAACTCCTTGCTTCCGAGAGCCTGTGAATCGAAGTTCTGCGCATAGCTGGCGGGCGGGGGCGGCGGATCCAAGAATTGAAGCTCGTCCACCCACCCACGGTCCTGGCCCGAACTGACACTCGCATCCTTCACGTATTCCCACCGAAGTGTATGCGTCCCGCTTGGCAGGTTTCTTGAGTGCGGCTTGGTGGCCACTTCGCCTGAGATCTCCTCCACAAGGACATTGTTGATGAGGAACCGAAGCTTGTCCCGATTCGCTTCGGAGCTGACACCCCAACGGAAAGTGAGTTGTTGCGGCCCTTGACTCACCGTTTGGAACGCATGGGTTTTACCATGGCCTGGAGAAATCGACGCGATGCGGTTACCGCCCACGGAAGTTGACTCGGTTTGATAGACCCAAGCCCGATTGGTTGAGAGATTGAAGGCTCGGGTCGGAGGCTGATCCAGTCCCTCGGCCAGCGTGCCGCTGTCTTCTTCGAACTGACCGTCGAGGATTAGGGAAAAGGGCTGCGCGGATCCGCCGGCGAGCTGATTGCCGTTCCAGTCGCTCGGGGCTTGCAAGGTTCCCTTGTGACTTACTACGAGTTCGTAGTTGCCGCTCGCGAGGGCCAGAAACGAAACCTTCTCCACTGTATCCTTGGTGTTGTCTCCATATGTGGCCGCAGCCTTCGGGTTATTCACATCCAAACGGGCCGGGTAGAAGACGAACCCATTCGGGTCGATGATTCGAAGGTCGAGATCGTTGACCACAGCGCTGGTTCGATTATTCAAACCTGACAACGACGGCCCGGCGACGTCCGTCCAACACAGTGTGGCCGTCAATAAGGAGAGGTTTGTCGCTGTAAAGCCCAGGCGATACTCAGGTGTCGCATCCGACAAAACCGCTTCCACGATATGGTGAGCGGCGGGCTGAGTTTCATGATTGAAAAGCGTGACCAACGCGTTACCCGCATCCATCAAACCCCAGCCGGTCTTGTAGTCCGGGCCCGGAACATCGAGGTCCGTAGCCGTGTGAATGATCAGTGCCTTGAGCGTACTCGCTCGCATATACTGGCCTGTCGATCGCGTGTAATACTCGTGCAGCAGAATCGCGCCGCCAGAGGCGTTGGGAGTGGCCATGCTGGTTCCGGTCTTACGGGAATAATCATCGTCGCTTCCTTTGTCGCTGGAGTAGAGCTCCTCGCCATTTGCAACGATGTCCGGCTTGATGCGCCCATCATCGGTGGGTCCCATGCTCGAAGAATCGACCAAATTGATTCCATTCACGGAGCGCTCCCCTCCCGAGATGGCGTCCTTGAGGTTGCCAACCGTCATGATGTTCTTGGCGTTGGCCAAGGTCGGAATGGTGTCGTACCCATCGCTTCCTCCGTTCGCACCCGGGGCGGATCCGGTTGTAAGCCCCCAAATTCCCGATTGGTATCGTCTATTGGGGCTCGGCCAGTACGCGACATCCAAAAAACCAGGCGATTTTCCCCTCGAATTTCCAGAGGCCATGAAAGGCAGATGATAAGGGACCATTCGCGTGGCCACATCGAGGTTCCTCGCCTCATCTCCGTACTGTCCGAATAGGGCTGATTCATTGGCGCCGGATTGGCCGTGCCAATACCAACCCGCAAAGGGATACTGAACCGACTCAATCTGAGGGGGTGATGAGTAATTATACCATCCCCCGACATATCCCCACGAATGGTTGGAGACGTAGACTTTCCTTCGTTGACCCGGCGCGGATGCGCCTTCCGCCAGCAATTCACTGAGATAGCCATTCCAATCTTGAACGTAGGCGAAAGCTCCCGGCGCCATCCCCTTCGCAGCGGGAGTGACACCCCTGCCCACGAGCGTGCCAACGACGTGGGTGGCATGGCTTTCATTCGGAATGTTGCTGTAGTTGGGCCCCGCACCTAGATCCACAAACACCGCGTGATACGATGAACCGTCATACAATTCGCGATGGGTAGACCGGGCCGGCCCCGCTTCCCACACCCCAATGCCCCAGCCCTCTCCCGTCAGACTGACGTCGCTGTAAACCGACCTTAAATATGGGTCCACACCCGTCGAGATGGCGGCGTTGGCATTCTCAGTGGTGACATAGGAAGGAACGCCCTCCCGAACCGCCATGAGTTCGTAGGTTGCGCCATTGGTGGTTTCACCTCGGACCGGCATGTTGTTTTTCATCGCCCAGTCCAAAGCCTCACGTTTCTCCTCATCACTTCGAGCTCGCATGGCTCGGCTCTGCAACGCGATTTGCTCATCGCTGAGTGGCGGCGGCACGAGCCAGCTGGCCGGTTGCACGAACCTGGGATCAAACTGTTTTCCAGCAGGAGGAGGTGGTGCGCCGTGTGAAATGGTGGGACTAAACGCGGCAGGGTCGAAGGTGTTCGTCACGGGGGGAGTGGAGGCAACTTGAACTGCGGAATACAACGGCTGGGAGGTCCTCGCCGCTACGGAATCTCCAGCAGCGGGCTGGGAACGGCTAGGCACGGAGCTCGGGACGGGGGTAGGGACGGCAGGCGCTGGCGCGACCTGAAAGAGGGAACTGCGTTCTGTCGAGTCGCGAAGAGCGGACGGTTGGGGAGTTTGGTGGTTCCACAGCCACGCCAGCAGCAGCGGTAGCGTTAAACCACCAAAAAACCATGAATACCAACGCGTTGCGCGCTTTTTTGAGGTTGAGCCGGCCGCTAAGTTAAACAACTCTTTCATAAATAGAAGTCAGGTTCCTCTTCCATTTATGAAATTTGCTGCGAAGCGTTAGCGGTTTTTCTCGGCTTCCGCACAAATCTGCTGCGCAACTGCAAGCTCTCCTACTGCATGGATTGGGCTAACGCATGAAGCCTTACCTGCGATCGGCGCGCCGTTGCTGGGTCGCTTCAGTGCAGCCGATGACCGCTATAATCTGGGTAACGCGTTCTAAACTCTCGCCACTTTTTCAACCAGGATTCCGGGGACAACTGAGCCAGGTCTCCTCCTGGGTGTACCTCTGCATCCGCATCAATTTCGGCGAGCAAACGCTCGGCGGCGGGGTCCAGCATCGCTGAGGGAAGCGCGCTATCTAGATCGCTCAATTCGATGTTGCCATCCAGGATGCCGCTGGCAATGAGCGTCCGCGCATCGGGTGTCAATCGAAGGTCTAACACCCAGCCATTCCGCTGCAGCGGAGGACGAATCATCATGCCGGTTCGGCGGTCCCAAAACTTGATTTTTCCGTCATGTCCTCCGGTGATGACCCAAGGTGTCCCGGGCACGAAGCACCCCGCCATGATCGTTTCCTCGTGTGACAACATCGGACAAACCAATTGGCCGCTGCGCCAGTCCCAAATTTGCGCGGTCCTGCCGCCGCCGGCCGTGAGCAACAGCTTTCCGTCCGGACTGAACCGGGTGAGAAACGGCCAATTGCTATAGGGGATGGCGGGTGCAATTGAGCGGCCGGTTTGGACGTCACGGAACTCGATCCGCATTTTGCTCGTCACCAGAGCCCATGCCGAATTGTTCCCATGGAACGCCATATCAAACGTGGTGAATGCGGGATGCGCATTCGTAAAAATGACACGGTTCTCGTCCCGGGAATACATGACGGTGGTATCAACCAATCCCCAGGAGGCAAAGACTCGACCGTCAGGACTGTAGGCACACCGCCCGTTATTCAGGGTCGCGTTCGCATGGGAAATAATGTCGGGACCGAAAAGCACTCGACTCACACGGTTGCTCCATTCGATCTCCACCCCTTCGCTACCCGCGCAACAGACACCGATCCATCTCCCCGCTGGGTGCAAACAGAGTCCGCGCGGTTCGGAAGGCATCGGGATCGGCTCGCCTAGTCGCTGGCCCGTCAGGAAGTTCCAAAATTGAATATTGCCTGATCCTCCGCTCTTCTCGAATGCGCTTAGGCTTCGGTCTGAGGTGGTGCTCACAGCAATCGCCATCCAGTCTCCACCGTTTCCGAACACGACGTCCATAATGGTCCCGCTCGGGTCGATGGCGGGCCCAGCCGGACGTCCGGTGCTGATGTCGAACGCCTGAGTGCGTCTTACTTTTCCGGACTCCGTGGTGAATCCCGACGAGGCGACGTATGTGCCGTCACCGGAAATCGCCGCCAACCCATTCTCTCCAGCAGCAATCGTGCGAACGAGCTGAGGACGGAGAATTCGCCAGATCCGGACCAATCCATCCTCGGCGGCAGCCACAAAGCGACCATCGGGAGAGAATTCCACGTTGACGACGGCGGTGTGATGTCGGCCGATGCTGCCCAGGAAAAGCCCATCTGCCACCGACCAAAGCTGAAGCTTGAGATCATAACCACCGCTGGCCAGCAACGTCCCATCTGGACTGAACCGAGCGCCCATGTGCAAACTCTGGTGGCGAGGGAAGGTGAGATCGATGGAACGCTGGAGATCGCGCACCGGAGCATCCCGTCGCGCGACGAAGCGTCCGTCGAGACTCACATCCAGAGGTGTTCCGGAGCCTTCCATCGCCCTCGCTGGAACTGGATGCCGTCCGAGAACCTCTCCAGAAGTCGAGCGCCGAACGACCAAATCCCCATTGTTCTCACCCACGACGTAGGCATCCCCGTCGTTGAGAAATTCTGACCCACCCCAGGGGTGCGACGGGGAAGGTGGGTGCAAAAACTTGGATGGGTCACTCACGAGGCAGATCCCTGTCTTGGATCCAGATTGGAGCAGCAAGCGATTTCCGCTCTGATCGAAGCGGACACGCTGGCAGGCCTTGGAGAATTGCCTGACTTCGCCGGTCCGCCAGTCCCACACGGCCGTGGCGCTGGCGACCCACCGACCGTCGGGACTCCACGCGATCTGGTCCGCGACTGCCCCCTCCAATCTGGCGAGCTCGCTACCGGAAGGATAGGCGAACACGGCCATCACGTTGCCAGGTAACAGAGCTGCCAGCTTATCGCCCTCGGGCCCCCATGCAGCTCGATGAATCTTGGATTCACGCAAGGGCAGCCAAGACTGTTCTGTTTCAAGGTCCCAGACTTGAGCTGAAGCCGCATTCTCAGCCTCGACAATCATCGCATCCTGGCGCGGGTTCCAAACGATCGAACGCAGGTGATCGTATCCTGTGTCCAGAGCGCGCACAGCGGTCCGGCATTCCTGTCGCCAGGCCTCCGTGCGTCGTCGATTGGCGGAGGAACGGTCTGGATCGTCGGCTGCGATCAAAGCGGCACTCGCGAACCAAAGCGCCGCCCGTTCTGAATCGCCCGTCTCTGCCGCGGTCAGGCCCGAACGCGTGTACATATCGGACAGTGTGAAGGTGGCTTCCCTTCGGGCACTGGCCTCCCCGGCGAGAGCCCTTTCAGTGCGACGGACTTGAGTCATGCTTACCACGAGTCCACTCAGCAGCGCCAGGAAGACGGAGGCGCCCGCCGCAACCGCCAATCGATTTCGTCGCACGAATTTCGCCGTCCGATATCCAAGCGTCGGCGGTACCGCCTCCACTGGCTCACCTGCGAGGAACCGACGCAGATCCTCTGCGAGCGCGGCGGCTCTGGCGTACCGGGCCTCGCGGTCCTTGCGGATGGCCTTCATCACCACCCAGTCCAGATCTCCCTGCAAGTAGGCTTGTCGCTCCTTGATCTCGAGTGTTGGGCTTGCTTCCGCTACGAATGTGGTGATGCGTCGGCTGGGAATCTGCGGCTCTTCCTCGCAGAGGATGCGCTGCATTTCCGCAACGCTCGTGTTGGTCAATCGGCTGGCCTCGATCGGCAACACTCCGGTAAGCATCTCATAGAGGACGACACCCAGCGAATAGACATCCGTGCGGGTATCGATATCAACCCCGGCTGAGCGAGCCTGTTCCGGACTCATGTAAGGCGGGGTGCCGAGGATTTGAAGCTGCCTCGTGAAGAGCGAACCTTCCCCCACCTCCTGCGTTGCTCGAGCCAAACCAAAATCGATCACCTTTACCTTCCCGTCGGCAACGAGGATGTTCGAAGGCTTTAGATCGCGGTGGATGACACCCTTCTGGTGGGCGTGCTCGACGGCCGCGCAAACCTCCTGGAACAGCCGTAACCGCGCGCCAAGATCGAGGCTTTCTGTTTCGCAGTAATCCACGATGGGCGCGCCCTCCACCAGCTCCATGGCGAAGTAGGGCCGGCCCGTCGCGGTGGCTCCCGCTTGAAAGACCTGTGCGATGTTCGGGTGTTGCAGAAGAGCCAGGGTCTGTCGCTCCCGCTGAAAACGCTGGATCACTTCGCGCGTATCCATGCCGAGCTTGATGATCTTGAGCGCGACACTGCGGGTGACAGGCGCGGTCTGTTGTGCCAGCCAGACGGCCCCCATACCTCCCTCACCCAGAAGCCGCACGAGGCGAAACTGATCGATGACCGTGCCGGGTTCCTCCGCGCTTGCCGCCATGATCTGTTCCTGTTCCTCTTCCTGCTCCGCCTCTTCATGGCCTTCCAGCAGCAACTGCAAGGCGGCAGACAACGCAGCGTTCCCCCGCGTGGCCTCGTGAATGAAGGAGAGACGGTCCTCGCGTTTGAGAGCCAAGGCCTGTTGGAACAGTTGATCCTCCAGAGCCATGTCGTCCTGTCCGGATGCAACATCCAGCAGGCAGCGAGTGCACGAGACGTCATCGGATCGAATCAAGGCCCCGCATCTGGAGCAATGGGAGTGGGCACGAGGGGGCATGGATCAGTCCTCGAACAACCCGCGCAGGTAGGTGAGCTCCTTCTCGACCTCCTCTTGGCTGGTGACCGTTTCGGCGACGATTTCACGCAGGATGGAGCGATAGCGCTGGCGCAATTTGAAGGCAGCAAAGCGCGTGGCGCCTTCCGTCAGGCCGAGTTGCGCGGCGATCTCTTTGTAGCAGCGAGTCGACGAACCGTCGGACAGATGGTCGCGCAACGCTTGAAAAACGCTCCTGCTTCCGTTCGATTCGTATTGAGCCTCGAGCTTGTCCACGGCCTGCCGAAGCAGCTCTCTTGCCCAGGCTCGTTCATACTCGACTTGCGGGGTGACGCTGCCGCGAGGCTCCAGCGCAAACCGCTCCTCTGCCGTGAGGGCGTCAAGCTCCAGGATTTTATGTCTGCCGCCACGCTTTTGCGCCTTGAGGCGGCGCCAATCCTCGCGCGCAAAATTCGCGAACGAGCTGAGCAAAAAGTTTCGCAGCTTCCCGCGTTCCGCCCGCGCCGCACCCAGCACATCCCGCGAGAGCAACCGCTCGAAGAATGATTGGGTGAGATCCTCTGCATCGCTGGGGCTCAAGTTCAGCCTGCGGGCATAACTATAAAGCGGGAACCAATAGGTCTGACAAAAACCCGCCAAGGCTTCCGGATCATCATCCTGCGCATCCAGAATGAGACTCCAGCGCGTGGGAGGAAATAGATTCCCTTGGGCCTTGGCGGCACCGTCTCGCTCGTTTCCATGGAAGGGTAACATCAGGTGGTAACTTGGCCATCGCGAGTGCTCGCGATGAGCCGGTACGGCGACCCCGCCACTGGTTGCGACTTGGCGATCACCATCGTTCGTCGTTTGGTTCGGTCATGTGTCTATCCGAGTGATAGCGATCCAAGCATTTCCTGGGGCGGCTTTCGTGGCTTTCAACTCACATTTTGTAAGGTGCTCCCGGTGCAGGCAATGGTGCGCATCGTGCTTCGACTTTGTGCCAGACATTTTGATATAGTTCACGCAAAATCGTGTTCTTCGGTGAGAGGCATTTTCGGGGCGACGAGGACGATGCGTGGCCTACCCTATCTGGGAGGGGCCCGGCGATCAGGTACAGCCCGCTGAATTCTCGACATTCGCTGCCTTCATTCGAGTCAGGCTCTTCGTGGCATCCTCCCTTACTCCATCCATCTCGTTCAAAAGCCGGTTGAGCAGACTTTCCTCGAACGCCCCGAATCGACCGATTCGGATATGAGGATCGAACATCTAGAGTTCATGAGAAATAAGTGGTTCGCGAAACACAGATGGACGGAACCAATGTGGGAATTCATTTCCTTCCATCGGGTCGCATGGTTCTGCAGTGCCGCGGACAGGAGATTACTGAGGGCATGCATCCGCAGTATGGTTCGGCATGAGCTTGTTGAGGAACTGAAACAACCCTCAATCACGGAAGGCCACGGGCTCGAAATCCATTGCTGAGGGCCTACTTTTCGACTGGCACATCTTCGCAAAGTATCCCAGCTTCGCACTTGAGCGGGGCAGGGCAGTGGGCTTAGCTACCCTTACAATTATCCCTGATCAATGAGAGACGCCACCCCGCACATGACCCAGCTCTCTTCCCAATTTGAACGCATCCTATCGAGCTGCCAAACGATCTGGCGGATTGCATCCTTGTCGGTTTGCATCAACTGCGCGCAGGAAGGGATTTGTCGACCTCGCTGGCCGAGAGTGGGTCGGCAGCGGCTGAGCCGACGGCGCTGGCTCGACAAGCAGCGGCTCGATTCTCTGCCCAATTCATTCTGCGCTCCGAACTGCTGGCTATCCCAGCGAGTCGGTGGAGAATAGGCGTCCGCGAGTCCAACGGGGCGGTAAGCCAGTTCGAAACCCAGCTCCAGCTGATCAACGAGGATCCCTACGAAGCTAAGATCGTGCTGACTAAGTCATTTGGGGGCCTCGAGCACAGGCAGGGTGAGGAAACGGAGGGAGAGCCAACACCCCATTTTGTCCTAACGGTTTCGAACCAGGCCGAGGCTGAACGAGCCGCCAACGGCGTTACGCCCTCCGACGCTCAGGAATGGTACCAGTCAATCATAGCAGCGATTAATGACGATCGCCGACGATACCAGCGCGGCACTCGGGTCAGGTTATAGGCTCGATGGAGGGGCAGGGATGGTCGAAAGTGAACGGATGGGGCGGGCCTTCAGCCCTTGTCGATAGGGTGGATGCTTTCTCCTGGGATTTCATCCCAGGCTGGGATGGGACGCACCTTTGGTGCTAGGGTCGGTGCCGTGGTGCCCGGAGGGACTTGCCCCCCTTTGTCGGAAACTTTGTCGACTGGCCGGTCGGTAGCTCGTCTCGGCAGCCGAAGGGGTGGGGACTTAACTCGACGAAGATTCCGACAAAGGGGGGAATGGGGGTGGAGGTGTCCAAGGACTGACGTCGTCTCCTACAAGGGGAATTCCGAAGTTGTAGCGACGTCCGTCCCTGGACGTTCATCCATCGGGTTATCCTGATATCAGGATCAAGATACCGACACTTGGCAGGTATAAGTTGGCCCCGCTTGGGTAAGCGGTTACGTTCTGCACGTTCGATGAGCGCCTGCATGACATTCGCATCCAGATTAGAGACGCTCCGAAGCGGTTCCCGTCAGGGATTCACTTCGGAGGGTTTCGCGCATCTGCAGCTATTTGCGTTCTGGGCGAACCATTCCTGCGGACATTCTCGCCCCTCCCAGATATTCCAGTCGGCTCAACCGGCCTGCTAGAGATTCCTAGCCGGTTTGCCGACTCGGTCTCCCCGGTCTCTCAAGGATTGAGTCCATCGTTGGTCTCATCCCCCCCATAAAAGCCTTGGTGCGGTAATCAAACGTTACTCCCCACTCAACCAAACTAAGAACAGTCGTACCTATTCGCTATGAATGCACTCAATTCAGACGGTTCAACTGCGGCTGATGCCGCGACCCTGGCACTTCTCCGGAACGAATTGGACGAGGAGACGCTATTTCTGCCTGGATTCATTTCCGCCCCTGAGGAGCTCCTGGCTTCGGCTCGGAGGGACGCAACGTGGGATACTTCCATGGATGTGAGGGAGATGGCCAACTTTGGTGTGCCCTGGACATCGACGCACCTGGTGTTTCCCCGCATCGAGATGCCGGATTACCTGATGGAGATCTGTCGTCGAATCTCGCTCGAACTGGGCGAGCGCGGTTTCATGCCGAACAATTGCCTCCTTAACTTTTACAAGAACGGCCAGTCCACGATGGGGTTCCACTCCGACAACGTGAACGAAATGATCGAGGGCACGGGGGTGGCCATCGTGTCGCTGGGGGCGGTGCGGGAACTCACATTCCGCCGCCTCGATGACAAGGCTCGGCGTTTTCGGTTCTCGTTGGAGAATGGTTCCTTGTTTTTCATGTCGCGAGAACTCCAACACAAGTGGCAGCACGGCGTCATGGGCGCCTCCCGGAAAATCGGGGCTCGAATGAGTTTGACGTTCCGTCAAGTCCCCGAGGATGGACGGCGAGTCGAACGCTCGCCGCATTCTGGCGGTTACTAGGGCGTTGACCGAAAGCTCGAGCTGCGCTGGGTTCACCATCGATGGGTGGTGGACCCAGCCAATTCCGAGGAATCCCGCTGGCAAACAGCTTGCTTTCGGCCGATTCCTGCTTAGTGTTTAGTTCCTCCCCAGAGGTATCGATGCACAACTGGTTTGAAATGCTGTTCAGCAGCACTGCTCCTCATCCTACTCCCATGAAGTCACGCCTCCTCGCGTCGCCCCTCGCCTCCCTGATAGTCCTGCTCCTGGTGGCGTGGACTGGCGGGTTACGGCCTATGGCTCGCGCGAACGACAGCGTGCTGATCAGCGAGTTCATGGCTAACAACTCCAGGTCACTGGCCGACGAGAATGGTGACTTCAGCGACTGGATTGAAATTTACAACGCGGGCACGACGACTGTAAACCTCCTCAACTATTGCCTGACCGATAACGCGAGCAATCCAGCCAAGTGGCGATTCCCCGCCACCAACTTACCTCCAGGCCGGTTCCTGGTGGTGTTCGCTTCGGAGAAAAACCGACGAATCCCAGGGGCTCCGTTGCATACCAATTTTCGACTCTCGGCCGATGGGGAATATCTTGGGCTTTTTCTACCCGATGCCGCGACCCGCGTGTCCGAGTTCGCTCCCCTCTTTCCGCCTCAACGCGCCGATGTCGCCTATGGTCAGGCGGCCACGGGTACGGACACGGCGTTGATTTCACTCGGTGGGGCCGCCCGTGCCTGGGTACCGGTTGACGAGTCTTTGGGTCTCAACTGGTCTTTCCCCACGTTCGACGACTCTACGTGGGTGCAAGGGACCACGGCGATCGGTTATGAACGCAGCCATGGTTATGAATCGCTCCTGGGATTGAACCTCCTCTCTCCAACACTGCCAGCCGCTCATCGCATCGATCGAGACGACGATGGCATCAACGAGAACACCTCGGTCTACATACGCATCCCATTCCTCGTGGAAAGCCCGTCGGGTATTAACTCACTCGCCCTGCGCATGCGCTATGACGACGGGTTCGTGGCCTACCTCAACGGCCAGGAGGTCGCACGGGCCAACCAGCCGCCCAACCTCACCTGGAATTCCTCCGCTGCCAGCGACTATGGCGACGTCACAGATGTCATGGTGGCCATCAGCTACGGTCCCGGAAACAACATCACGATCTATCGAAACGGGGAGATCTACGCACCGGCCTCGGCGGCCACCTTAGGCACCTTGCAATCCTATCCGGCGAACGTCGCCGACGTGCTGATTGGGAAAAGGCATGAAGATTTAGGTCCAGGGGGCACGCGTACTGGGGCCGATGGTTTCCTCGCGGGATCGATCAACGAAGCCCGTCTGTACAACTCCGCCCTCAATGGCCAAGGCGTTCAGTCCCTCTTTCGATCCGGTCCCGCCCCGGGAACCAACGCACTGGTCAGCACCCCGGTCACCAATCTTCTCCATCAATGGACCTTCAACGATGGAACCGCCCGGGACAGCGTCGGATCCGCCCACGGCACGCTCTTCGGTGGAGCACAGATCGAGCAGGGCCGCCTCGTTCTGGATGGCATCGATGATTTCATGCGATCCAGCGTCATTCGCACCAACATCCGGGAGCGCACGCTGGTGGTTTGGCTGAGTCTCGACAATCTCGGCCAACAAGCCGGGAGTGCGATGACCCTCGAGAACCCGACCGGAGGCGATACCTTCGACGGCATCGTGTTTGCCGAACGGGTGCCAGGGCAATGGATGAACGGAAGCAGCTTCTTTGCGCGCTCCGTGGCCGACAACCGGGGGCCACCTGAAACCGTCACGGACGTGTTCATCCCGGCGCGGCCCGAGCTGTTCGACATCTCCGTCCACACGGACCTGTTGACGGCGGGGACCAATATTCTAGCCATCCACGGACTGAACTTCAGCCCGTCCGACTCAGACTTCCTGATCCTTCCCGAACTGACGGCAGGACGATATCTCATCGGAACTGGAGCCGGTGGCTACTTTGCTGACTCCACACCTGGGCGCATGAACGGGGGGACGTTCCGGCGTGTGCAAGCGAACCTGTTCTTTGACCACGTCCGGGGATTTCAGAGCGCACCGTTCTCCCTCACCATCACGAGCGACGTTCCCGGGGTGACCATCCGCTACACACTCGACGGGCGTGCGCCCAACTTGACCAACAGTCTCGTCTACGTGGATCCGATTCTCATCGGTCGTACAACCACCCTGCGCGCCTCCGCTTTCCTCCCGGGATTTGATCCTGCTGAGCCAGTCACACAAACATTCCTCTTTCCGGCAGACATTCTCCAGCAGACCAACACCGCTCCGCCGGGGGCTCACTGGGACACCGAGATGGATCGGAACGTGGTCAACAACCCCAGCCTGCCGTGGAGCGTCGCCCAGGCACTGGTGGATCTACCCACGGTGTCCGTCGTCATGAATCCAGACGATCTGTTTGGGGAGAACGGCATTTATCAGAATGCCACCGCCCGCGGAGAGGATTGGGAACGGGGCACTTCCATCGAGTTCTTCTACCCGCCCGAGTATCAAGGTCGCCGGGTGGATTCAGGCTTCGCCATCCATTGCGGCATTCAGATCAATGGCAATTTCAGTCGGCTGACGCATCAGCCCAAACACAGTTTCCGACTCGTCTTCAAGGATCGGTGGGGAGCACCTAAGCTGAGATTCCCCCTGTTTGCCGACTATGAGGTCGATGAATTCGACACGCTTCTGCTCGCCTGTGGCCACAATCAGGGGTGGTCCACCGGCATCGAGAACTCTCAATTTCTGCGCAACCGGTTTACCTGGGACATGGAGTCCATGGGCGAGTTTCAACCCAAGGTTCACAGCCAATCCGTTCATGTTTATCTGAACGGCATGTATTGGGGCCTCTATGACCTTCACGAACGCCCCGACGAGTCCTTTGCCGCCGCCAACTTTGGAGGATCCAAGGAAGAGTATGACGTGTTCAAGGGGCTTAGCGCCGGAGGTTCCACCAGCGCTCCCCTGATCAATGGCACCCGTGACGATTGGGATGAACTGTTCGTCCGGGCGAGCCGCAACCTCGCGAATCCCACCAATTATGCGGCGGTGAGTGAGCTGGTCGACATTGGTCAACTGATCGATTACTCCATCGGCATTCTGTATAGCGCCGATCGCGACGGTCCCACGGGCTGGCTCAATGGTCCCCCCAACTCCCTAGAACCGAAAAACTTTTACGCTTCCAAACGCCGCACTGCCGACGGCCGATTCCGGTTCTGGCGATGGGACTCGGAGTTCACGTTCGAGACGGTCACGGAGGACGTGAGCGAGCGTCAAGGCACGGAGAACCCGGGCCTTCTCCACTACAAGCTTCGTTCCAATCCAGAATACCGCTTGCGCTTCGCTGATCGGGTGCAGGAGCTGTTCTTTAACGACGGACCTTTCACGGTGGCCGAGCTGAGCACCCGCTACTCCACCCTGGCCGCGGAACTGGATCGCGCCGTCGTGGCGGAATCAGCACGGTGGGGAGATTCGAAACGCGAGCCTCCCTTCTCGCGAGAGGTCGAATGGATTCGCGAACGCGACCGCATTCTCAATAGCTACATCCCCGGTCGGCTCAACGTGTTTCTGAGCCAGTTGCGGGCGGATGGCTTGTTTCCAGCCATCGGCGTCCCCGTCTTCCATATCAATGGCTGGCCGCAACATGGCGGCCTGATCCTGCCCAACGACGCGCTTAGCCTCACCTCAACCAATGGACAGATCTACTACACTCTCGATGGCTCAGACCCACGTGACCCGAGCCAAGCCACATCGATCGCCTCCCAGGCATTGGCCTACACTGCGCCGATCGTCCTGGCCGATGGAGCCATCGTGAGCGCACGAGTATTGAATGGCACCCAATGGAGCCCTTTGGTCGACGCAACGTTTTACGTAACGCAGGATTATTCGGCTCTCCGCCTCACGGAGGTGATGTATCATCCTCTCGAAACCAATGGTGTGGAATTCCTCGAGCTCAAGAACATTGGCTCGAGTGCACTGAACCTGGAACGAATGAAGCTTTCGGGTGGAGTCGACTTCACTTTCCCGCGAGGCACGCTCCTGCGTCCGAACGGTTTTCTTGTCCTGGTTTCCGACGCGGAAGCCTTCAAGTCTCGGCATCCTGGCATTCCGTTCGCGGGCGTTTTTCGCGGGCAACTCAACAATAACGGCGACACGCTCCGGCTGACTCATCCGGTTCGTGGCCTGGTGCTGGAGATGACCTATGGCGACTCTGCTCCCTGGCCGGTTTCGGCGGATGGGCTTGGATTCTCGCTCGTGCCTCGTGAGACGGAGGACGGTGCGTTTTTCGACGCCCCATCCGCATGGCGTGCCAGCACGGCTGCCGGCGGTTCACCGGGCCATGATGACCCGACAACTGGACTCCCGCGTCTCGTCATCAACGAAGTCCTCACGGCCGCCACGGCGCCACTTCTCGATAGCGTAGAACTCTGGAACCCGACGGAATTAACCGTGAACATCGGCGGCTGGTTCTTGACTGATGATCCGGCGCTCCCGCGGAAGTTCCGGATTCCGGACGGCGTGACCCTGGCACCCGGTGGCTTTGCGGTTTTCGATGAGTCGCATTTCAATCAGCCAGCTCTCACAACCAACGCGTTCGCTCTGAGCTCCCGCGGCGACCAGATCTATCTCTTCTCCGCAGACGCCTCAGGCCAGCTCACGGGCTACGATCACGGGTTCAGTTTCGACGCGGCTCCGGAAGGCGTGTCGTTGGGACGTCTCGTTCTGAGCACGGGGGAGGAAGCGTTTCCGGCCCAGACCACCCGGACGTTTGGAGGTGTCAACAGTAGCCCACGCATCGGTCCCGTGGTGCTCACCGAGATCCATTATAATCCTCCGGCTCCGGAGGATGCTTTTGTGGAGCTCCAAAACATCTCCAGCGGGATCGTCTCGTTCGACCCCACTCCGCCCTCCACCAACACCTGGCGATTGAATGGCGTCGACTTTGAGTTTCCTCCGGGCGTCACCTTAATGCCCGAGGAGCGGCTACTCATCACCGCAGGTCATCCGCAGGCCTTTCGCGACCGTTTCCAGGTGCCCAGCGGCATCCGGATTCTTGGGCCGTGGGCCGGTCGCCTCCAAAGCAAGGGCGAGCGATTGCAGCTCCAACGTCCTGCCGCTCCGGACTCCAATCCCGTTGCCTATATCACCGTGGACGAAGTTCGCTATGATGACCGTGAGCCCTGGCCCGTGGCTGCTGACGGCACCGGGGCCTCCCTTCAACGGTTGGGAGGCTCCCTCTATGGCAACGAACGTTTGCATTGGGCTGCTGCCCTAGCGACTCCGGGCATGGCACTGCACAGCGGCGATGCCCCCGTCATTCTGAGCCAGCCTGTGAGCCTCGAGAACGTGGCTTACCGCGATATCCAGTTCAGCGTGACTGCCACCGGACAGCCTCCTTTGAACTATCAATGGTGGTTCAATCACTCGAAGATTTCGGGAGCCACCCATTCGACCCTCTTGCTCACCAACGTGCAGCCCGGCAGCGTTGGGACCTATCGCGTTAGCGTGTGGAACAGTGCGGGATCCGTGGTGAGCTCCAACGCCACGCTCAACCTGCGGATACCGGCCACGATCACCCAGCAGCCGCGCAGTCGCAACGTCACCAACAACGGCATCGCCACTCTCAGCGTTGCCGCCCGGGGCCGCGGCCCGCTGAGGTACCAGTGGCAATTCGATGGGGTGAATCTTCCCAACGCCACCAACGCGACCTTGACCCTATCGAACGTCACCATCGCTGCCACGGGACCCTATCGAGTCATCGTGTCCGATGAGTTCGGCTCCAGCCCGAGCCAGCTCGCCTTCCTGACCGTCCTGGTCCGTCCGACCTACCTGGTTCATCCACTCAGCCAGTCGGTCGTGCAGGGGGATGCGGTGTCCTTCACCGCTGTGGCCGATGCCACTTTCCCCGTCACCTTCCGATTGCGCCGTGGAACTTCCACGCTGGCTACCCAGGTGCTCAATACAGGCACCGTCACGTTCACACTCAACAATCTGCAGCCTGGAAACGCCGGCAGCTATACCATTGTCGCTGCGAACGCCGCCAACCTGACAGGCGTCGTTTCGACCAGCGCATCTTTGACGGTGTTGGCGGACTCAGATGGCGACCGGTTGCCGGACTTTTGGGAAACGCTGCACGGGTTCAACCCCGCGAATCCGGGCGAGGGCGCTTTGGACTCGGATGGAGACACCCTGAACAACCGGGCCGAGTACATCGCCGGTACCGACCCGACCAATGCCTCCAGCTACCTGAGATTGGATCAGGTGATACCCGGAGCCCCAACGCGTCTGCTTTTTCAAGCCGTTTCCAATCGCACGTACCGGGTGGAACACCGTGAGGAACTTCAACAGGGTTCCTGGCAACTCCTCCAGCAGATCCTACCCCGCACCACCAACCATGTCGGGGTAGTCATAGATCCATCTGAAGCTCGGGCTGCTCGTTTCTACCGTCTACTGATTCCTGCGGAGCCTTGATTGTCGGCCTGGCATTGGTCGGGAGAGGCTCTTTTGGATGGGAGGGAGATGGCCAACTTTGGTGTGCCCTGGACATCGACTCACCTGGTTGTTAGGGGGCCCGAACCCGCAGGGTTCAGAGAAATAAGCCGGGGGTGCCAGCACCCCCGGAGCCGTTAGAAGTATCGAGCATCGCGCAGCGATGCCACCGGCTTCAGAGGCCTGCGTCACCCCTGCTCAAGGAACGTGATCCATTCGTCAGTCCGTTCGCTGACCGGTGGCACACCTTTCAGGGTGCTATAAAAATGGGGCCGAAAGCCCGGGGGTGTCGCTGCGCTCCACGCCCCGGCTAAGCTCTTCGAACCCTGCGGGTTCTCGGCCGCAGATTCAGGAACTCACCCGAGGAAGTGAATGATGCCCCAGTTGTCCGAAAAGCACTTTTTCTGATTGGACTCTCTGCGTGTGGAGGAAATGATGAAGTCATGAGCGTGCAGCAAAACTCTATCGTCGGTGCCATTGAAGCCGGTGGCACAAAGTTCGTCTGCGCCATTGGCAACAGCTCCGGCGCGACGCTCCTGGAGCGGGCGCAGTTTGCTACGGGAGACAATCCGGCGAGACTCATGCGTGAAGTGGTGACGTGGTTTTCCACCCAACAGAAGAAGTATGGTCCGCTGGTCGGCCTGGGCGTCGCCTCCTTCGGCCCGGTCGACCTGGATGTGACATCGCCGACCTATGGTTTCATTACGACCACTCCTAAGCAGGGATGGCAGAATGCCGATATCCTCGGCCCGCTGCGTCAGGCGTTCCCGGGGCTGCCGCTTGGTTTCGACACAGACGTGAATGGTGCAGCTCTGGGTGAGGCGCGCTGGGGTGCAGCGCGTGGGCTGGAGGATTTTATCTACATCACCGTCGGGACCGGCATTGGAGGCGGTGGCATGGCCCGCGGACGGTTGCTTCATGGGTTGGTGCATCCGGAGATGGGCCACATCAGCGTGCCGCAACGTCCGGGCGATGCCTTCCCGGGCCAGTGTCCATTTCACGGTCCTTGCTGGGAGGGTCTCTGTTCTGGGCCGGCCATTGCTGCGCGCGCGGGAGCGCCCCCCGAGTTGCTCGCACCTGACCATCCAGCCTGGGGCGATGTGATTTTCACGATGGCGCATGCGTTGAAGAACCTTGCCTGCGTGCTCTCGCCGCAACGCATCCTGCTGGGAGGGAGCGTCCGGAAGGCCGGCCTGCTCGGCGAGGCCGTGTTCTTCGATCGGTTGCGCACGGCGTTCCGCGCGGCGTTGGGAGGCTATATTTCCTCGCACGCTGTGAGTGAGCGGGGTATTGCCAGCTACATCGTGCCGCCAGAACTCGGTGACGATGCGGGCGTGTGCGGCGCGCTGGCCTTGGCGCAGGATGCCGTGAAGGAAACCGCACTCTCTTAATTTCAACCGACAACCCCACACATGAAGACCCAGCTCACAACGACGCTCCTTGCGTTCGTTTCCATCGCTTCGGCCCTCGCAGCGGATGACATCGTCATCGCCACCTTCGAGAACGATAGCTATGCGCCCTGGACGGTCACAGGTGAAGCCTTCGGACCAGCTCCGGCCAAGGGCACCTTGCCGGGACAGATGCACGTGGATGGCTTCCAGGGCAAAGGCCTGGTCAACTCCTTCTTCAAGGGAGACGCCACGACAGGCTCGCTGACCTCGCCGGAGTTCAAGATCGAGCGCCGCTACATTGGATTCCTGATCGGCGGGGGGAAGAGCACCGAGAAACTTGCCCTCAACTTGCTGGTGGGCGGGAAGATCGTTCGCAGCGCGACCGGCCCGAACGACCAGCCTGGCGGCAGCGAGATGCTTGCGCCGGAGTCTTGGGACGTTGGCGAGTTCGCCGGTCAAAATGCGAAGATCCAAATCATCGACAACGCCACGGGTGGTTGGGGGCACATCAATGTGGATCACCTTGTCCAGACGGATCGCAGGCCCCCTGGCCTCGTCACGAATGCCAAACGCGATTTCAAGATTGAGAAGCGTTACCTGAATCTGCCGATCAAAAACGGTCCCACGCGGAAGGTGACGACGTTCATTGATGGTCGGGTGGAAGTCCGCAACGACATCGGTCTGGCGAATGGCGATCCGGATTGGTGGGCGCCAATGGACGTCAGCGCCTGGCGCGGCAGGACGGTCACGGTGCAAGTCGATCGATTGCCGGAAGACTCCACGGCATTGAGCGCGATCGAGCAGAGCGACGAAATCAAGGGCGCAGAGAATCTCTACCGCGAACCGTTGCGCGGACAGTTTCATTTCTCGCCGAAGCGCGGCTGGAACAACGACCCGAATGGGATGGTCTTCCACAACGGCGAGTATCATCTCTTCTTCCAGCACAATCCCTACGGCTGGCCGTGGGGCAACATGCACTGGGGTCATGCCGTCAGCCGAGACCTGATTCATTGGGAGGAACTGGGCGACAAACTCGCCCCGGACGACATGGGACCGATGTTCAGCGGCAGCGCCGTTGTTGACTGGAGGAATACCAGCGGCTTCGGCAAGGATGGCAAGCCGCCGATCGTTTTGATCTACACGGCAGCTGGCAATCCCACCGTGCAATGCATCGCCCACAGCACGGACGGGCGGACGTTTACCAAGTACAGCGGCAATCCTGTTGTGAGGCAGATTACCGGCGGCAATCGCGATCCGAAGGTCATGTGGCACGAGCCGACGAAGCGTTGGGTGATGGTGCTCTATGTCGAGTGGCAGAAGAAGCACACCATCCACTTCTTCACGTCGCCGAATTTGCGCGACTGGACACTTGCCAGCATCACGGACGGCATCCCGGGCAGCAACTTCCTCTTCGAGTGTCCGGATTTCTTCGAATTGCCCGTGGATGGCAACTCTTCGAACAGGAAGTGGGTTCTGCTCGGCGCGAACAGCGAATACGCCATTGGCACGTTCGATGGCACGAAGTTCAGCCCCGAACAATCCAAGCTGCCCGGGCACCGCGGCCGCGGCTTCTACGCGCCGCAAACCTTCAGCGACATCCCGAAACGCGACGGACGTCGCATTCAAATCGGCTGGTTCCAGACCGAGACGAAAGGGATGCCGTTCAACCAGTCCATGACCGTGCCGCTCGAGCTTCAGCTCCTCTCCACCGCCGACGGCCCGCGTCTGACCTTCACGCCCGTGAAGGAACTCGCGAAGCTGCGCGCCAAGACCCATCGCGTCAAAGCCGGCACCCTGACGTCAGCCAGCCCAAACCCGCTCGCCCCAGTAAACGCTGAACTCGTCGAGCTTCGCGCCGAGTTTACGCCCGCCGATGGCAGCGAAGTCACCTTCAACGTCCGCGGATGTGTGATCTCCTATGACGCGACGAAGCAGGAACTCACCGTCAACGGACATCGCACACCCGCTCCGTTGAGGGGTAGCGAGCAACGCCTCACGATCTACTGCGACCGCACCGGCCTCGAGGTCTTCGCCAGCGACGGTTTGTGCTACGTGCCCATGCCCTTCCAGCCGAAACCCGCCGACCGCACGCTCAGCGTTGGGGTGCAGAGCGGCGCGGTGAAGTTCAGCAAACTGGAGGCTTACGACCTGAAGTCGGCGTGGAAGTCGAAATAAGCGGCCTACGATGAACAGTCGCCCCGTTAAGGCGACCCTGACGTGGTCATGATGTGCCCGGACTGGGTTGCGTCTGCAGCCTCGTGAGGCCTCTCGGTTCTGTAGGAGACGAAGTGACGAGACTTCCGGTCGCAGCTCCCCCCGTTTGAGTCCAACCGATCGCAGCGCCTGCCGGTCGAGACGTTGCGCGCGCTTTTTCCTTTCCGTGCCATGTCCCCCGCGACTCACCTGATCCCTCCTGTGCCGGACGAGGCGTGGCTGCGACTCCGGCTCCATGGGCAGGAGCGGGTCAGCATGTAGGAGTTTGTGGATCGAGCTGAATTGATGTCGAACGCGGATGTGTGGTGGAGATCTCCCGGTAAGGGAGCTGAGTAGGCAACTCAGGCGGATGGGTAAAAGACCCTATAGCGTCGGTCTCGGCCCGCGTGCAGCCTGATTTACGGACGCTACAAAGCTCGCGATAACTATGAATACTGACTCGAGACCAGAAGACATATGGGGACAGGACAATCGTCGCCGTTTCATTAAAAAAGTGGGCGTCGCCAGCGCGGCTGTGGCGGCCCAGGAACTTTTGCCAACGGCGGGCGTTTCCCAGGAGGTGCAGGCTTTAGGCAAATCGGGGGCCGTGCCGCGCCGGGCATTTGGACGGACGGGTGTCCAGGTCTCGATCCTCGGCCCCTAAACCCCAATAAATCAAAATAATGAAAGCACTGATATACAATGGTCCTCATGACGTTCGAATAAAGAATGTCCCCGACGCGAAGATCGAAATGCCCACCGATGCGCTAATTAAGGTGACCAGCACCAACATTTGCGGCTCCGACCTCCACATGTATGAAGGCCGGACGAATGTCGAGGAGGGAAAAATTCTTGGTCACGAGAATCTAGGACAAGTGTTGGAGGTGGGTGCGGCCGTGGCTCGCATCAAGGTCGGAGATTGGGTTTGTCTACCCTTCAATGTTGCCTGTGGCTTCTGCAAGAACTGCGAGCGTGGTTTCACAGGTGCTTGTCTGTTCATGAATCCCGGCACGGCGGGCGCAGCTTACGGCTTCGCCGGCATGGGACCCTACAGCGGCGGTCAGGCTGAGTATCTGCGAGTTCCTTACGCCGACTTCAACTGCCTCAAGCTTCCTGAGGACGCCCAGGAATTGGAAACGGATTATGTGATGCTCTCCGACATCTTCCCCACTGGCTGGCACGCTACGGAACTGGCCGGCGTCAAAGCCGGCGAGTCTGTCGTCATCTACGGATGTGGCCCCGTCGGCCTAATGGCTGCGCACTCAGCCATGATTAAGGGTGCCAGCAAAGTCTTTATCGTGGACGCCCACCCGGATCGGCTGGCTTTGGGAGAACAGATTGGAGCCATCCCGATCGACTACTCCAAAGGCACAGCGGTAGAGCAAATTCTGGCGCTTACCGACGGCGAAGGTGCTGATCGTGGATGTGAGTGTGTGGGTTACCAGTGCCACGATCCGGCCGGACATGAAGTTCCGAATGCGACCATGAACGACTTGGTGAAGTCTGTGCGCGCCACAGGCGGCATTGGTGTGGTAGGGGTATTTGTACCCGAGGATCCGAAGTGTCCCGACGAGCTGGGCAAGGAAGGCAAACTCGCCTTCGACTTCGGACTGTTTTGGTCTAAAGGCCAAAAGGTGGGCACTGGCCAGGCTAACGTCAAAGCTTACAACCGCTACCTTGGCGAGCTTATCCATGCCGGGCGCGCCAAACCTTCCTGGATTGTCTCGCATGAACTCGCCCTTGAGGAAGCGCCGGATGCCTACAAGCATTTCGATGCCCGGGACGCTGGCTGGACCAAGGTGATTTTGCATCCTGCGGGAATGGCGAAAAGTGCCAAGCGCACCAGCAGCCGCAACAAAGTCGCTCGCAAATAGCCACGATTGGCTGACTAAAAGAAGACTCCAACCCCTTGTTCTAGGGGACAAGGGGGCGAGTCCACGGGGGTGTAGCTCCCCTGCGCTCCGACGCCTTCTGCATCGTCTCCTTCAGGGGCAGGGGGAGAAATTTCAGGGTTGTGCGATGGCCTGCTTGCGCATGATTCTCAACTCAATGAACAGCGTGTATAATTTCTGCGAGTGGAGATCGGTGCACTTGGGAAATATCTGACCATTGGCTATGACCACACCCCATCGCATTGCCGCCGTCTCGCTCGCCCTCCAACGGATCGTGGCCCAGGCCATTCCAATGGGGGTGGAGGTCACCACGTTACCTCTCGCGCGAGCTGAGCTGTTCGTTCCCAGCGCCAATCCAACAGCCCGGGTGAATGTGGCGCTCATTCGTGCCGCAGTGCCGACGTCGATCCGAGAGGCTCATCCTCGCCCGAGTTTGGTTTCCGAACCAGCCATTCCTTTGGAAATTCAGTATGTAGTGACATTTCATGGCGATGCACCGCCGGCTGTGGAGCACTCAGTGGAAAGGCTGCTGGAAGCGATCATGCAGCAGCTCCACCAGCACCCAGTTCTCACTCCCGCTGATCTTGAGGCCGCTTTGCCTGGCGCGGATACTCCCCTCCTGTCGGTCAGTGTTCACTACGAAAGCCTCAGCGATACGGAACTGCGAGATCTGTTCGTCTGTTGCAGGGCGACGTGGCAGCCCGCACTGGTTTATCGTGTGCGATTGACCCATTCGTGAGAAAGCTCGGGAGGGGCGCGAGAACCTGTTAACTTCAGCCTCTACCAAGACTGCGAAGTTGTAGCGACGTCCGTCCCCGGACGTTTCCCCCCTCCGGAATGCAGCGACGTGGTCTTCGCATACCATGTTCCTCGTCACTTGGAGGGTATAGGGTGGCGAGAAGGAAAAGCGGTGGCATGCCACGCGCGGTCCATAGGGG
>JAEUHE010000005.1 GCA_016793885.1 Verrucomicrobiales bacterium | reverse complement strand
ATACACAACGCAAAAGTAGATAGAGGAGCAAAGGACCAACACGCCAAGCCCTACCATGAACGCGCAAATAAGGGCGACGGGTCTATTCATAAGGCTTGGGACGCAATCCGATACACCAGTGCTGCCGAACGTTCCCGCTGATCCACAGCCCGCCGACCGAGAGCCAACTCGGACGAAACTAGGGATGCAGGAAAGGTGATCATGGGAAACACTCGGAAGCTAAGGGCTGTTGGATCGAGTGGGCGTTAGACGGTTCTGTCGATCTGCAAAACTCTGCCCACCACCCAGTCCGTCCTCCGCAGGAAGAGCCATGAGAAGATGCTACCGCAGAGCATGTATGGAAACTCCCAATTGAGGAGCTGATCAGCAGTCGCCTTCTCCGGCATAAAGCGAAGGAGGTTGAGAAAGTTGTATAGACTAAAGCTGAAGCGAATCGCCAGTGGCACAACTGCGATGAGTGAGGTCAACCCCACCAGCTTCGTCAACACCGTGGATAAATCGTATTTTGTCATGGGAAGAGGCATGAGTCTAACGTCCCCTACTCAGGGACGCGCCGGTATGGACGCTGAACCTGGAAACTGGATGCTGTCGGCGCGTTCACTGGAGTAGGCGTGTTGGGCGGACGGGCCGTAACTATCCCTACGTCTTTCGCAATCTCCACGACAGCTGAAACAACTCTACAGCCATTTCCGATGGCGCAAATACTTCCATCCACTCGATGCCGTTGTTTCGCGGCAACACCAGAGCGACCTTTCTGGTGTGGTGAATCGCCTTGCGTGCGAGCCGCAAAGCCGCAGGCGTGTGGCAAGCACCCGGGTTGGCGTAGACGTAAGGAAAGTAGCAGTGGGGAAAGATCCTCTGAGCGTCTAACGCCCGAGGATCCATGAGAATGACAATGCTACCACGCTCCCCACCGTGCGCATTCCATAGCAACTCATGACCGCAAATCGGATCGCCGGAAAGGACCAAACGATGGCGTCCCTTATCGCGCTGAAGTATTGACGAGGACGCTTGAAATATTCGCGAATCCTCCGAGATCCCGTAGACCAAGCACTCCTCGGCACTGGCCAAGATCGGCCGTAAGACCTCCTCATGGACGGACATGCTCGCAAAAACATCGTAATGCGAGCGCATGGTGCGTGGTGTAAGACCCACCGCGAAGTGGCAAGTTTTGGCGATATCCCTGGCCCACTCCTCGAGAACAGTAAGGGGGCGATTCTCCATGTGTTTAGTCCGCCCAACGAAACTACTCAGGGACGCGCCGATATGGGCGCTCAACCTGAAAACTGGATGCTGTCGGCGCGTTCACTGGAGTAGCCTCGTTAGGTGCAGGGAGAACTACCCTCGATACCAAGCCCGCGCACAAGCAGAGACCCGACACGCCTGCTGAAAACGATCAAAAGGGCACCACAGGTAATGACAACGGTGGGCGCAATGCACGCGCTCGCCGCAAAGGTTCGCGTTGTGAAGAATCGGTAAATCTGTTCAATCGAGCCATCGCCGCCGGATAGCGCGGTTGATGGAGATTCCCTTGCGTAGGCTATGATATCGGGCAGTAAAGCCACCAACCAAGCCGAACCCAAAATGAGGAGATTGACTCCGATCGCGCGTATTGCAACTGCACCAACTGTTTCAAGTTTCATAGGCATTTCCGTCAACGTGAGCACCTAACGACCTCCCGATGAGACACCCCGACCTGTGAGGTGACGATCAGTAAGTCTGACTGCGGCTAAAATGGTCATGACGGGCTGGGCAAATCCAAGGGCTGGTCGGGGTTGTCCTCGATCGGGCTGGTTAGCTCAGGAGCGGAATAAACCCGGGCTCGAGCCTAAATGCTCTCAACATCATTACGTTTCCCGAACAGTCCCAAGCCTAGGAAGATTACTGCCAAAACAATCCCCAGGAAAAAGCCAGGGCGATCGAGCCTCCCGTCGCTAAAACGGAAAATAGCAAAGCACAGAGTAGCCCCTCCAACACCACACAGAAAAAGCCTGATGACGTCAGTCGCAAGCGCACCGGGTTTAGTCCGTTTCGCGAGTGTGCATCGACTGGTGACCTTTGGCTTTGTCATGCGTTCGTACCCCCCCAGCCTAGCTAACGACCCCGCTGATCCACAGCCCGCCGACCGAGAACCAACTCGAACGAAACCTCGGATGTGGGAAAGGTGATCATGTGAATAACTCGGAGGCTAAGGGCTGTTGGATCGAGTGGGCTTGTTAGCTGGTCCGGTGAACCTGCGGTCCTCGTGACCTGAAGCCCCAAACCACCGCGTTAAGCAGGCAAGCCAAGGCCGAGAGACCTGCGATGAAAGAGAACCAAAACTCTGCATTTCCGATATCCTGCATTCGCTTGGGCATATCATAGTGGGAACCCGCGGGAGCGGAAGGGAGTGGATCGATCGTCTTGAGCCTCTGCTCATCGACAACCCCAAAAGAGATAAACTCACGATAGGTGCTGTAGCTATGGACTCGATGGATCGAACCAGCTGTGGCACCCAGAAATATGAAAATCACTGCAGCGATCGAGTTGAGAATGATCGGAAGCCATTTCATGATGTAACAGCCTAGCTAACGACTCCGCTGATCCACAGCCCGCCGACCGAGAGCCAACTCGAGCGAAACCAAGACTGCAGGACCGGTGATCATGTGAAAAACGCGGAGGCTAAGGGCTGTTGGATCGAGTGGCTTGTTGGCCGTTCTCTGGTCGCATAAAAAACCGCGGCGACCGCTCTACTCCACGAACAGTCTTCTCCAAGCGCTCCGCGAAAAATGCGCCCCAATCATCTACATCCTTTGCGTCCAAGTAAGGCAGCGTAAAGGCGCCATGAGGATGAAACGGCCTCCCAATGTCCAACGACATGAGCGAGGCATGGGACTCCAGCAACAAGCGGTGAAACTCATCTGCGGGTTTTTGGTTCACGATGTTCCGCAGCACACGGTCTCGAATCTTGGCAATGCCTCGAAGGTCGGACTCGTCGTAGTACTCCATGTAAGAAATCGAAGACTGGAGACCTCGATCGCCAAGGTCCGACGTGGCAGTGAGGTTACAATGGACACCGAAGCGTCCGCCTATGTAAGGGATGAAACCGTGCCTGATGCTCTTCGAAATCTCATAGATGAACATTCCGTTTTGAAGGTCGCAGGTCCACAGCGAAGTCGTGCGCCTGCCGCGTTTCAAGCCAAGTCGCTCACACTGGGGCGACATTGCAGCATCGATATGTCGGTAAAAGTCCTTGGAAGTCATCACGCGCGGATCACGGCCAACGACTAATCGTGAGCGACCGCCGCCGTAATACGGCGATCGACGCAGTGACGGATACAGTGATTGTACTCATGTCGGAAATCCAGAGCTGGCGGCGGTTCGGTCGACGATCCTGTTAGGTGGTCTCATGGTGAGTCTTACCGTTCCGATCTGGCGCCGAGAACTTGAAATCATAGTAGTAGCCCTCAGTCGTGACACCCTCTCGCTCCACCTTCCAAATTCGGGTGTTCGTGCGGTAGTCCGGCTTGTCTTTGAAGGGCGTGACGAAGCACGGGTCATACCACTGGACGCAGTTGTTGGGCATGGCTGCGTAGCAGCCGTTGTCGAGCGCGATGATGTGCGCGCACTTGTGCCCGCCGTCGCCCGCGTCCTCTGCATCCTCGTTTCCGTGCCAGTCGAGCGTGAACATGTAGCTGCCGGGATACCACTCTCGGTTGGGAAGCCGAACACGCACTCGCGCCGCAGCCAGTCGCTCGAACACAATCGCACTCACCTCGTAACTCATACAGTCCCAAACCTGCAAATGATCGAGCGGCATCGCTGCTGCGTCCGCGCGCTGACACAAAGCATGGATGAGGTGGCCCCAATAGTCCGGCCACTGGGAGCGTTAGTTAAGCTATGGTGGCTAGGTGTGGGAAAGGTGTAGTCCATCAGATGTCAGCGGTCACTCAAACTGACCCGCCTGGGGTCGAAATGAAGGGCTTCAAACTGACCCACCCTGAGAGAGAAGCCATAGGGCTGCCAACCGAACGGAAACCCGTGAGGATGAGCGGCCGATATGGCCAATCAACTCACG
>JAEUHE010000004.1 GCA_016793885.1 Verrucomicrobiales bacterium | reverse complement strand
AGGAGAAGGGACAGGCCTAGGTTGGGTGTGGCAGCTCCACTCCCGCATGATTGCTGAATTGTTGGTAAAAAGTCTTGCGCAGACCTGAGGGGGCGTGATCAGTTACGGCCGCTTTATGCGCCAAGGACGCCTAAAGGTTCCCCTCAGCCACGCGGTGGGCTACTATCACTGCATGTCGCGAGTGGTGGACCGACAATTCATATTTACGGAGGACGAGAAGGAGCGGCTGCACACGATCATGCGTGATGCGGAGATCTTTTGCGGGGTGAAAGTGTTGACCTTTGGCTTTATGGACAATCATTTTCACCTGGTAGTGGAGGTTCCGCGGCGGCCTCAACTCCTGCCCTCGGCTGAGGAGCTGATCGGCAAACTCAAGCAACTCAAGCATCCCCCCGATATCCAACGGATCGAGCGGCGGATTGCCAACTATCGACAGCGCCAGGATGAGGAAGGGGAGAAGCGCTTCTTGGGGAAGTATTGGGCGAGGATGTGGGACATCAGCCAGTTCATGAAGGAGGTCAAGCAGAGGTATTCTCAAAGCTACAACCGTCGGCATGAGCGCAAGGGGACTCTATGGGAGGAACGGTTCAAAAGCGTTGTGGTGGAGGGGGACGAACTGGCGCTACTGATGGCCGGACTTTACGTGGATTTGAATTCGGTGAGAGCTGGGAAGGTAAAAGATCCTAAGGATTACCGGTGGAGCGGGTATGGCCGGGCGGTAGGGGGTGATGGTCGAGCTCGGGAGGGGATTCGAAGGCTGGTGGAGTCAGCGGGTAGACGGCCAGGAATAAGTGAGGAGGAGGCCTTGAGGGAGTATCGGATGGCGCTTTACCGGACGGGGGATGAACAGCGGGAGTCGTTGGACCAGGCGGGTAAAGCAGTCAGGGGAGTAATCGATCACGGAGCGGTGCTGGAGGTGTTGAGAAATGAGGGAAGACTGGACATGGTGGACTATGTGACCTGCCGGATCCGGTATTTGAGCGATGGGGCGGTGTTAGGAGGTCGACGGTTCATGAAGGAGTTGATCGAGGGAAACCAAGGACGGATAGGTGTGAGGGTGAGCGATAGGGAGCCTCCCAGGGTGGCGGGGTTGAGACAGGAGTTGTATTCACTGAGAAAACTAGGGCGTGAGATCTTTGGGTGAGAGGTGGATCGGGGCGAGGAACCAGGGAACGAGCAAGGGGAGAAGGTAAAGGATGAGCTGGGCAAACCGCCAGGTTTGGCCGCTAGGAGACTTCAAGCGATTCGAACGCAACGGCATCCAGCCCGTTGGCTGGGCTCGAATAACCGCAGGCAATCAACAACACAGGGCTGATGTCCAAAAGGGGCACACATAGGCACTGTGTTCAGAGGACCACTAAGTGAGGCCTGTCCCTGGCCGTTCGTGGTTTGGTCTTGGGAGTGGGGGGCTCGGTTTACTGGACTCGGCCTGCGGAGGGCGTCGTGGGATGCTTGGAATCGCTTCGGGCAGTCATGGTATGGTTCGAGGTCATCCGCGACCAAATGAGGCTTAGCTCCTTCAGCTTTTCCGGTTTAATCTGAGCTAGATTCTGGGTCTCGGTTCGATCGACGCTGAGATGATAGAGTTCCCAGTCTCCGTTGGCTCCGGAGGCGACTATTTTCCAATCACCAAGACGTAGAGCGCGGTTGTTCTCGTGGAGCCACCAAATGGCAGGGTGATCCACGGCACGGTCATGGTTCAGCACCGGGAGGAAGCTCACTCCGGGCGGCCGCGGAACTGGTTCCCCATTCCATGTGTCCAGGGATCTGCCGCCCGCGACTTCGAGCAGAGTAGGAACCAGGTCGACAAGATGGCCCGGAGAGTGACGGAGCGTTCCTCGGCTCGACAAAGGTATCCCTTGCGGCCAATGCATAATGAGCGGGGTCGAAATCCCTCCCTCATGGACCCAGGTTTTATGACGGCGAAAGGGGGTGTTCGCCATCGTTGACCATCCAGGCCCGAGGCTGAGAAAAGTCGCCCCCGTACCACACACCGCTTCGGTATCGTGCCCATCTCCCCGCACCATCATCTCAGCGCTCGCGCCGTTATCCGAAAGGAATAAGAACAAGGTGTTCTCCCACTGGCCCAAGGAGCGGACTCGATTCATGATCCTTCCGATCTCCTGATCCATGCGGTCAACCATAGCAGCGTGAACTGCCATCTTGTCGGCCTGGAAACGACGCTGCGGCAGAGTGAGACTGTCCCAGGAGACTGCACGGTTCACCTCGTTGGATCCGAGGGTGGTGATGGCCTCAGGGAACGCATAAGGGGGGCCGACTTCGCGCTCTGGCGCGGACAGGTGGCCATCCACGAGGCCCATGGCTCTGAGGCGCTGCCAGCGCTGTTCCCGCAATTTATCCCAGCCGCTGAGATACCGGTCTTTATACTTGGCCACATCCTGCTCCGGAGCCTGGAGTGGGAAGTGAGGGGATGTGTACGCTACAAAGCTAAAAAAGGGTTGTCCCGGTTGGGTCTGGCTGTGCAGGTCCAAGCATTTTAGGGCATGGTCGGTGATGGCCGTGCTGGTGTAGTAACCGGTCCCGGGCTGGACCGGCGGAAGCGGTTTGTCGTCCTCAAAATGCAGTTTCGGATAAAAGTTCCGGTCGTGGTCCTCCAATCGGTAGGAATGGGAAAAGCCCTGTTGTAAAGGAGCTCCGTCCACGTGCCATTTTCCTGAATGATAGGATCTATAGCCAAGGGGCTTCAACATCTCTGGCAGCAGTCTGGCCCATGAAGGACGAATCCCTTGTCCACCACTGCGCACACCGGGAACGGCGTCCCGCCGAACTTGTTGGGCGTAGTATCCGGTGAGCAAAGCGGCCCGCGATGGCCAGCACCGTGCGGTGTTGTAAAATTGAGTAAATCGCAGCCCTCCGCTGGCTAGGCTATCGAGATTGGGAGTTTCGATCTCACTTCCATAGCTACCAAGATCTGAGAATCCGAGGTCGTCAGCAAGGATCAGGACGATGTTCGGCTTCTGTGATACTCGATTCGCCACAGGAGCCGCGGCGGTTGCTAGCACCAGGATGGCTACATAACAGGGTAGAGAAATGAGAATCAGGGGGTTCATCGTTGTAACGGTGGCTGCCACGGCGTTCGCCCGCCGCGTTGAATGTGACTACGCAAGGCCGTTCCAAGCTCGGCCGCCTTTGCTCGTTGTGTCTTGATCAGGTCATGCCTTTCGAAGGGATCCTCACGCAGGTTGTAGAGTTCCATGGGGAGAGATGGTGAGTTCTGCAGCAATTTCCAATCTCCTCTGATGAGTGCCTCGTAGGTTTTCCCACCATAGGTGGATCCTCCTTCCCGGCGTACAAAATATAAATCGCGCTCAGTTGCCGGTGGGGGCCACCCTTTGATTAAGGGGAGCAGGCTCACAGCATCCAGCCCGGGAGGCATCCTCAAGTTTGCCGCCTCCATTAGTGTCGGAAATAGGTCGAAAACAAGCCCGGCATAGGCACTGCGAGAGCCAGCGGTCGCCGTGCCTGGCCACCGAATGATGAAGGGCACCCGCAAGCCTCCTTCATAGTGGTCTTGCTTGCCTCCCCGCCACGGTGCGTTGCTTTGCGCGTGAGCCTTCGATCCTCCGTTGTCCGCGCTGAACGCAACCAGGGTGTTATGGGCCAAGCCGCTCTGGCGCAGCGTTTCCAGCACCCTTCCAATGCCGTCGTCCAAGTGCTCGATCAGGGCAACATTGCGGGCGCGCGCTTCGGTCAACTCAGGACTTCGATTTTTCACGCGTTCAAGCCATTCAGCCGGCGGTTCCATCGGAAAATGGGGCGCATTGTAAGCGACATAGAGGAAGAATGGCTTGCGGCTCTTGGCCTGGCTCTTCAGGTAGTCGATAGTCCACTGGGTGAAAAGATCGGTCGCATGGCCCACGGGTCTGATCGGATTCCCGTTGAGCCTCATGTAATTGACGCCATGCCGAAGATGGTTGGTGTAGTTGTCCATCATGTCGCCCAGAAATCCTTGAAAGTGATGAAATCCATGTTCGTTTGGGAGGTTTGGTGAGTTCAGACCCAAGTGCCACTTCCCAACCATTGCGGTGCGATACCCGGCAACTCGTAGATGGTGCGCCAGGGTCGCGGACTGAGGTGCGAACCAGCCCCAGGAGTCCGTGGGGTCTGAGCGGATGACGCCCGGAACCCCAACTCGGTCCGGGTAGCACCCCGTCAACAGCGCCGCTCGCGAAGGAGAGCAGACGGTTGCGTTGGCCCGCATGTGTGTGAAAAGCATGCCCTCGTGCGCGAGTCGGTCGAGGTTGGGCGTTCGCACGTCGGACTCACCATAGGTAGATACATCTCCATAACCATGGTCATCTGTTAGGATGATCAGGAAATTGGGGCGTGATGAGGCAGCCTGGACTTCCCGAGTGCGTCCAATCCCGAGAATACCAAGGCCCAGGAAAAGGCTGATCCACGTTCGCACTAGCACAGAGGGCATACGGAAGCTATGACGGATCACGCACCGGGCGTGCGAGCCAAATTCGCGGGTTCGTTGCCCGCTTACGCAGCTTGCCCGCCAGACTTATGTCTGGGAGGATTGTTTTAGCCCTGCTGACTTGTGGGTAGGATTCTTATGAAAACAATTTTGCTCTGGGGATTTCTGGCCAGCGCGGTGGGTGCTGCGGAATTGCCACTTCGATTGTCGAATGTAATGCCTCCCTGGAAGGACGTCGCAGTCCCTCGTAATCTGCCGATTACCGTGTTGCCGGCGGTCGAGCATCGTGGGTCGCCGGTCGACTCGATTCTTCCGTCCATTTGGAAGGTCGCCAACCGTTTGGAATTCCACGCGGGGCAAGTTGTGGCGGTGTTGGGTACACACCCGAGCCGGGTTCCGCTTCCCGATGTTTTGTGCTCCGTGACCAATGGCAGCGGGGGGGAATGGATCGGGACCGGTCAGGGTCTGTTTGAAGCTCGTTCCGATCCAAGTATCCCGATCCGTCACGAGCATTACGGATTAGGAGGGCCGTTGGCCACTCGCATCACCGGGTTAGCCGTCGATTCGAAGGGGGTTTTATGGGTGGGAACTCCCCTTGGGTTGAGTCTTCGCGCCGTTAGTGGTGATTGGACCCACGTTCGTGGACGTGATGGATTGCCCGTGGAGGAGGTTACCGCCCTGGCCATGGATCCTCAGGACAACCTATGGATTGGCACCACGAAAGGAGCCATTCTGCACCGTCCATATGCTGAAGGGCGACGCTGGTGGTATCGACAGGGTTTGCGGTATCTCCCCGGGGATCGAGTTCGTTCAATCCAGTTGGCTCCCGGCGGGATGCCTGCGTATTTCCTGACCGATCAGGGTGTTGGCAAGATTGAGGCTGTTGAAATCCGGTTGGAGGAAAAGGCCCGAGTGATGGAGGCGCGGCTCAACGAGCGGCACCGACGACTCGGGTTGGTGGCGGATTGTGTGCTCGATGATGCGCGTCGTCCTCAAAATTGCTTGATTGAGGATGATGACAATGATGGCCTTTGGACTGCGTATCATGTCGCGGCGATGTCGCTCTGTTTCGGGGCTACTGGCGAGGAAGGCGCTCGAGGTTCCGCGCGACAGAGCATGCATGCCCTGTATCGTCTCCAAAATATTTCAGGCAAGCCTGGGCTTGTGGCTCGCAGTATAGTTCCTGCTGAAATTGGCCGAACGAAGTCTGCCCAATGGCGACCCACTTTGGATGGTGCAGTCTATTGGAAAAGCGACACCTCGAGCGATGAGATTGATGGTCACTATCTTGCGTTCCATGTCTATTTCGAGCACATCGCCCGTCATGATCCGGTTGAACGGGAGCTTTGTGTCCGTCAAGTCCGAGCGATCACGGACTACATTGTGGACAACAATTATCAGCTGATCGATTGGAATGGCAAGCGAACGCGTTGGGGATTTTGGAATCCGGAATCGCTCAACGGAGTTCCAGAGGACTATCTAGAGAACGGGTTGAACAGCTTGCAGATTCTTTCCTTTCTCAAGGTCGCACATTCGATCACGGGCGACTCGAAATACTCACAGCACTACCAGAAGCTGATTCACGAGCACGGCTACTTGAACAATGTCCTGCTTTCAAAGAAGGTTTTTCCTGATGAGGAGAATCATTCAGACAATCAACTTGGCTTTGTGGCTTGGTATCCAATTCTGCAGCTGGAGAAGGACCCGCGCTATCGTGCGGCACTTCTTCAGGCCGCACGCCGTCACTACACGCTCGTCAAGCGTGAGAAATCCTCGTTCTACACGTTCGTTTACGGGAGCGTGGACCCGGGATTTGTGGATTTGCCCGGTGCCATCGAAAACTTGCATCAGATTCCTACCGATCGTCGGACCTGGCGGCAGGAGAATAGCCATCGTACGGATCTAAGTTTTTCGTCACGACGGAATCGTTTCGGACACCGAGTGCTGCTCGAGGCGTTGCCCGCTGATGAGCGGTGTTTCAAGAAGTGGAATGCGGATCCATTCCTTCCCGATGCGGGTGGGGACGGGCGGTTGGAGGATGACGGTGCGGCGTTCTTGCTACCCTACTGGATGGGTAGATTTCATCGATTGATCGCTGAAGCTGAAACTAAACCTTGAGTGTTTTGGACCGCCCAGTTTCGCAGGTGAGGTTAGCGGTTGGGTGATTTAAGTGTTTGGACGATGAAACGTATCAGCTCCTGGGATTGGAAGAAGCCCTCCCACATATTGTGGTCCTGGCCTGGTGGTACAATGAGTTGCATGCCGCCTCCCAGAGCCTCGTAGCGGGCCTTCAGCAGGCCAGAGTTTGCGTCGAGCGGGACTACCGTGTCTTTATCCCCGTGAATGGCAAATAGTGGAATTCTGGCTTGGGCCAGCGCCTGAAGGTTCTCGATAGGGTTATGGGTCCCCAGATGCTCCTTCAGTTCCGATTCGCTGAGATGATAGGCTCCGCTGGCTCGCGCCAAGCCTGGATAGCTTACGAGATTGCATACGGGATAGATTCCGGCAAAGCCACCTACTTTGTCTGGGTTGTTGACTGCCCAACTCAGGGTCATCAGTCCCCCACGGCTCCGTCCCAGAAGCACCGGCTTGTGATCATACCCACGCTTTTGAACGAGTTCTTCATAGAGCTCGGAGAACAACGTCTGGCCATCGGGGCTGCCGTATGATTCCCCTACGTCTATGCCTGCAATGGCGATATCCTCTTTCAGGAGTTGTTCGAACATCCATCGCTCTTCCTTTCCGGGCAGGTTGGTAAGGGTGGGCGCGTACCAGACCCAGCGCTTGGTCCTGGAGAAGCCAGGATCCGGTGGAGCTATCAAGAAAGCCTCGTGTCCTTTGATTCTCATGGTTGTCCCCTTCAACGGTAAGACTTTCGACGGGGTCTTGGTCGCCTTAACACTTGGCCTCCAGTGCGGCCACATGGCGGCATGGCCTGGTTGGAGATGAGTGATTCGGCGTTCGGTGTGATCTGCCAGGCTCATGGTGTAGATTTGTCGGACCCCCTGCCGCTTGGAACCAAACAGAAGCGATTCTCCATTCGGAGCAGGTTGGAGATGGTAGTGCAAGGTTCCAGGGGCCGACTTCGTAAGCTGCTTGATGGTCCCATCTAGGCTTGCCTGATAAATTTCTACACTCTGGTTGGTTTTGGCAGTGTAGAAGACCATGTGGCCATCGATGGACCAGACCGGCACATCGCTGCTTCCTTCGTGAAAGTCGGGCACATCCAGAAACAAAATCCATCCCTGGTATCCGTTGAGATCCGCTAGTTTTTTCAACCCTGTGCCGTCACGTTTAACCACATATGGATGGCTGTTGCCTCTTACCCCGCTTAGGAAGAGCAACCAGTTGCCGTCGGCAGACCACTGAGGCCCGAAGTTGAAGCTGTTCCCCGTTTCGATGCGGCGCTTTGACGATCCATCCTGATTGGCAATGAAGATCTGATAGTCCTCATGATAGCTGATCAGCTGTCCGTCTGGCGACGAGCTGTATCCGTAGGCAAAACCGGCCTCCTTTCCCGAAACGTCCTGCTTGTTGCGTCCATCCAGGTCCATCACGAACGGCCTAGAACGACCATTCATCAAGGGGGTGAACCCCAGTCTCTTACCATCCGGCAAGAAGAACAATCCCCCGTTGTAGTGACTTACCCGATCGATTCCCGTGACGTTTGCGAGTAGTCCCGATTCGAGATCCAGGAGATAGGAGTCCAACGCCCATTGGCCTGGTTCCATCCGAAAGCTCTTATGCTCCTCCTCCCAGCGCGCGTTCTCAGGGCTTTGCCATCCCCGCGAGATGATCGCTTGCTTCCCATCGGGCGACCAACCGGCGAATTGGGTCCAAGCATCGGGCCCATCAACCAGCGTCCCCGCAACGATCCGATTTGCCGTCCCGTCGAGGTTGGCTACGGAGGCTCGCATGGTTCTGACGTTCGCATGGCGTCCCCCCGGCAAGTCGGTACGCAGCTGGGTATACCCTATGAGGGCTTCTGGTCCGCTTGCGTGGGGGGCCAGGACTGCCTCGGATGCAAGGGCTGCGGCAAGGGGATTAATCCAGGCTAGACACGCGATTATAGCGGCAAGTTGCTTGACCATAGAAGTTTGTATATAAAATTGTTGCATCGGGTTTGATGCCCCGTCCCGTAGCTCTCTCGTGAAACCAGATCGAATCAGAGGAGTCCCTCGTGTTCCTTCCTCGCGGGCCTGAGCTTGAAGTTGGCATTCGTCCGATGAGGCCTGTCCCTGATCGATCCTTTTCCGGATGAACCCGATCTGGTTGGCGGGCAGAGTTCGAATCGTTGTCTGCGAGGCAGGCTTGGAAGAGGCCTGTCCCTGCTGGGATGGGGCGCTGCGGGACACGGGCTAAGGTGCATGGGGGATGGAGGATTGGGTTTAGACGGTTTCTGGGATCCGGTAGTGCTTTCGATAGTTGGGCTTCTGAAGCTGGTTCGCGGCTTCGCTGTTCGTGAAACGTTCAGTGGCACCATCAAATAACAGCTGCGTCTGGCCAATCCGATAGGACGTGTTCGCTAAGTGCACCAGGCACGCAGAGAAATGGGACTGCTCGATGTCGGCGTTGGGTCGCTGGCGAGAACGCAGGCAATCGATAAAGTTGGGCTGGTGCCACTTGTCAGGGAAATAGCCCTTGTCCTGAGCTACAATTTTTCCGCCTTCCTCCATAACCTGCCAACCACATCCGTGTCGACCGAGATACATCAAGGCTTTGGTCCCATAAATCTCCACCCGGGTCGCACTCGTAGGCCAGTGCGGCCATTTGTCACCATAGCGAACTTCGCTCGGGAACTTTCGCATATAGCCAGTGGCGTTGCCGCTTTCACAAGTCATGGAGAAGTCTCCGTAGTCGTATGTGATACATTGGAATTCAGGAACCTCCCGCCGAGAACCGAAGGCATAGTTGCCGCCTACGCATAGGACTGACTTGGGATGGCTCGGATCTCCAAGAACCATTCGGGTCAAATCCAGTTGATGGCTTCCATCGTCTACCAAAGCCCCTCCCTTATAATCCCACCAGGGGTGCCAATCGAGATGACGGCCCGCATTGTATGGCCGGTAAGGAGCCGGCCCGAGCCAAGCATCCCAGTCGAGCCCAGCGGGAGCTTCGCTGTCTGGCTTGGGCTCCCATTTGCGGCCCTCCAGCAAGTTATACACTTTGACGTGGACAATCTTTCCTAACTTGCCGGTTTGAATGTACTCGCGGGCGGAAGCAGCATAGGGACCGCTGCGATTCTGAAAACCCACCTGAACGATGCGTTGATACTTCCGCGCGGCTTCAATCATCTTCCGGCCTTCCCAAACGGTGAGAGAGGGGCTTTTCTCGACGTAGACGTCCTTCCCAGCTTGGCAGGCCCAAATCGTTGCCAAGGCGTGCCAATGGTCGGGCGTGGCAATCACCACTGCGTTCACCTGGGGATCCTCGAAAACCCGTCTCATGTCGGTGACCCGTTGAGGGGCACGCCCTTGATTCTTCTCCAATGCCTTGGCCAGATCGCCTCCACGATCCTGAGAGACATCACAGATATACCTGAATTCCACGTTGGGTAGCTTGCTCATGGCGTTGGCGTGGCTTGCGCCCCGGCCTCCGGCGCCTATGAGGCCCAGAATCACCCGGTCGCCAGGAGAGTTTTGGGCGTGGCTGCGCCCAGGGCTCACCAGCGATGCGGACTGAGTGGCCAGCGCGGCGCTGGTGAGGATCGAACGGCCTACGAATTGACGTCGAGTGAGAGTGGAGGGTTTCATGGCGGGGTGTTGCTGTTGCTGGGCTAGCTTGGGTGAATGGACCCAAAATTGGAATTCGGAAAATGCTGCTTGTTATCCCCTTGGATCGGCAGATCCTCAGGAGCATGGGCTTGATGTCTTGGTATCGACGGTTGTTTCAGTCCGCACCGACCGGTGCGGGGGTAAAGGCTACCGAGGTTGCCGCGGAAGCGGGTGATCCGGATGCGCAGTTTGCCATGGGTTTACACTACAGCAGCGGAACCACTGCCGCGCCTCAACTGGACCAAGCAGCTCATTGGTATCGGAAGGCGGCTGATCAAAATCATCCCTTGGCGCAGTTTAATCTGGGTCAAATGTTTGCGCACGGGCAAGGGCGGCCGCAGGATGATGTGACGGCAGTGCACTGGATTCGCCGATCTGCCGAGGGGGGCGATGCGGGGGCGCAATTCAACCTTGGGTCCCGCTATCACCGTCACAGCGTCGGCACCGACTTAATGGACCATGCGGAGTCGCGGATTGAGGCGTACAAGTGGTATCATCTGGCTGCAGGGCAGGGCTACGATGGCTCGGCCTTGCAGTGTGAACGGTTGGCTTTGGGTATGACCCGCGAAGAAGTGACCGATGGAAACGAGCGGGTCGCGGCTTTTTTGATCCGCCCCGTTTCGGCTGAGTTTCCCTCCAACCCCTTGGCCTCATCGTGACAAAGTGGGCAATCATTTTGGACGAGGGAGAAGACCAGTATTCCCTCGAGTACGAGGATACCCTGGGGCGGAAGAATCGGATGAGGCTGGACGCACAGACCTATGAGCGGGCGTTGCGTGAAGCTCGGTCCTATTTGGGTATCGATCAAAACGAGCGTGACGAGGCGGGCGATCAGTGGGTGGTGGAGTAAGGGATGGGTCGGTTCCGACGGCCCTCTCTCCGTGAACTCTTAGGTTTCTCTGGAACTGGTCTGTTCTGCGTCCCTTCAGACGTCGCGGCTTATGCGTCCTTCCGGCCACCTGGGAACTCCGATTCCCAAACCCGCATTCGCCGATCAAGCCAGAACGGCACGAACGGAATCAGGGAGGCCACAAAGACCAACATTGCCCGTGTGAGCGGCCAGCGGGCAACCACGAGCGCGCGCAGCAGGGCTGCGCAAAAAACCACGAATAGCGCTCCGTGGATCGACCCCACGATCTTGACGGCCAGCGGGAGGCCCGCCCAGTATTTCAGGGGCATGGCGATGCCCAGCAGCAGCAGGTAGGAGATACCTTCAGCCAGCGAGATCTTTCGCAGCATCGAAATTGGATTGGATCCTTTCGGTGACATGGAGCGTCATGGTAGCACAATTCGAGAGCGGGGCACAAAACTATTTGGGCATCGGACACGGAACCTAGGCTTTAACCGGAGAGGTGTCGGGTGGCTGACTCGAGTTGTTCCTGGGTGCCCAGCAGCAGCACCTGATCATTTTCGCGGAGTTGCACTTCGGGACCGGGATTGACCACGCTTTCCCCCGCGCGCTCGATGGCCACAATGCTGGCCCCGGTATGGGTCCGAATCTGGAGATCGCGGATGAGCTTTCCGACGGCAGATGAACCTTTGGGGATTTCGACCTTACCCAGGTCTGCCTCCCGGAGCAGCGAACGCAGTGGGTTGGCGGCGGTCTCGCGAGTAGCCTCCTCGTCCTCGGCCGCTGGTTGAGACAGGGTTTCCTGCAGTGCAGCTTGGGCCGAGGCATACACCTTGATAAACGAACGCCGCAGCACCCAGCTAATCAGGCCGGCAGCCAGAAGCAACCCAAGGAACACTTTGAACGTGGGCAGCAGTGCCGAGCTTAGGACAATGACGTAGAGGCCCAGCACCACGGTGCCCGCCATGGGAATGACGGCGGCGACCACCGATCGAACGGCTTGCGTGCGTTGGCGGTCGGAGAGTTCGGTAATCTTGGTCTCGGCGATGAGCAACCCCAGTGCTTGGAGCTTTCTTGACGTGGCAATGAACATCGGCAGGGAGAGGATCACGGCAAGCAACCAGAGAACCGCCCTAAGCCAGTCCTCGCCGATCTGAAGTTGACGAAGCCAGCCGGGAGGGTTCTGCGCGAAGAACGACACCGCGATGAACACCGCCGCTATGAGGGCGGCATTGAGAGCCATCTGAGCCATCCAGCGACGTCGGAGGCGAGTGGCCATGTTTGAGTGTCGCTGGCCGAGCCGGCCCAACCATTCGGTGTAGAGTTCGAGCGCATGGACCAGGGGTCTCGGCGCTATGCGGTCGAACTGATTGATCACCCCATCGGCGCTCTTGATCAGGTAAGGGGTGAGCAGGGTGGTGAGGGCTGAGACGGCGACGGCGACCGGGTAGAGAAACTTGCTGGTCACGTTCAGAGTGAGGCCCAGCGAGGCGATAATGAAGGAGAACTCACCGATCTGCGCCAGCCCCATGCCTACGCGGAGAGAGGTCCTAGTGTCGTGTCCTCCCACGAACGCCCCGAAGGAACAGGCGATGATCTTTCCGACCACGACGGCCACAGTGATGACGAGGATCGGGATCCAATACTCCTTCAGCATGGCGGGGTTGATCAGCAGCCCGATCGATACGAAGAAAACGGCGCTGAACATGTCCCGAACCGGCTCGATGAGTCGCTCGATCTGGTGAATCTGGCGGGACTCGGCAATGACAGCCCCGATAAGGAATGCGCCCAGAGCCACGCTATAGCCGAGCTTTGCCGCGAGCAGCGAATAGCCGAAGCACAGGCCAAGCACGGTAATCAGCATCATCTCATTACTTCGAAACCGCGCGACGTATGCCAGCAGGCGGGGGACAGCCAGCAGCCCAGCGACCAGCGCGGCGACCAGGAAGATGGCGAGTTTGCCCAAGGTGAGTCCCACTTCCTCCGCATGGAGGCCTCCGGTCATGGCGATGCCTGAGAGCAGTGCGAGCATTGCGATGGCGAGGATGTCCTCGATGATCAGAATGCCGAAGATGAGCTGAGCGAAGCGCTCCTTGGTCTTGCCCAATTCGCCGAGCGCCTTGACGATGATCGTGGTCGAGGAGATAGACAGGATCGCCCCAAGGAACAAGCTATCCATGGTGGACCAGCCAAAGAAGATGCCGATCTCGTATCCCACCCAAACCATGAGAAGTATCTCCAGGAATGCCGCTATGAAGGCGGTGCCTCCGACTTCCTTGAGCTTGCGCAGGCTGAATTCCAAACCGAGGGAGAACAGGAGGAGAACCACTCCCAGCTCGGACAAGGTTTTGATCGTATCCTCCTCGTGGATGAGCGGGTAGGGAGGGGTATGCGGGCCGATAATGACTCCGGCGAGGATATAGCCGAGAACCACTGGCTGCTTAAAACGATGGAAGAGAATCGTGACCAGCGCGGCCACGATCATCACCATCGCCAAATCCTGAAGAAACGTAACGTGATGCATTTGGTATCCCCGGGGCTCGACCGCGAGGCGCTCTGCCGCCGCGTCGTTCGCGCGCCGGTCTACTCTAGGGGCTCCACTTGACCAACGCCAGAAGACTCGTAACGAGAGGGCTTGGGGGGGCGGAAAAGCTATAGAGGGCTCACAGCATTACCCACAAGTTCGGAGTGCTTCGGTCCCTATCCCAACGGGATTCTAGCATTTGGTCGAAGAACTTGTGGGTAATGCTTAGGGAGGGCTGCAGCACTCCCACGCGTCAAGCCCCTCCCGAAGCGTCTGGGTCTGCTGCATCCCGCCACAGCGTTTCACGACCCGACGCAGTCGAGAGCCTCAGCTGTTGTGCCAACGCCGGACCTGGAATCAATACCCAGGCGCTGCCCCTTTTGGTGTATTGCGTTGCGTTTGGCGTGGGGTGAGCGGCCACCCCCCCTTGCCGAGGTGGAGGGAGCGTGGTAGAAGCTGACTACGAATGTTAACGGCAAATGAGTTTGCGAATTCTTTCCGGGCTACGGCCGATGCGATCCCGCCGGGAAGGCGGATCTTTGCGACGACGCATTGGACTGTGGTGCTCAGCGCGGGCGAGTCCGATTCGGTTACCTCTCGTCTGGCACTGGAGACTTTATGCCAAGCCTACTGGGCTCCCATCTATGTGTATGTGCGTCGCCGAGGGTATGGCCCCGATGATGCCGAGGATTTAACTCAGGAGTTTTTTGCCCAGCTTATTGCGAAGGATCAAGTGCGTCTGGCCGACCGAACCAAGGGACGGTTCCGGACCTTTTTGCTGGCCTTCCTGGACTATTTCTTGGCTCGGGAATGGACGCGAGCGCATCGGCAAAAGCGTGGGGGTCAGTTTCGATTCGTTTCACTGGATGGGCCGGAGCTTGAGGAGCGTTACCAGGCGGAGACCGTCGACCCGGCGCGAACTCCGGAGAAGGCGTTTCTCCATCAGTGGGCCTTGACGGTGCTAAGCCAGGCGATGAAGGCCTTGGAGGCTGAGTTTAGGTCCGATGGACGTCAGCGTCTCTTCCAGGAACTCCGCACCCAGCTATCGGGGGATCGCGGGGCTGCCTCGGCGGCTGAGTTGGGCCGGAGGTTGGGAATGGGGGAGGGGGCGGTGCGGGTCGCTGTTCATCGCCTTCGCCGTCGGTTTGGCGAGCTGTTGCGCCAGGAGATTCAGCAGACAGTGGCTTCTCCGGAGGAGGTGGATGAGGAATTGCGGTATCTACGGCGGGTATTGAGCGAGTGAACGGGTGGTCTTGAGTCGACAACCTTTTGGTAACGTTTCTGCTTTTTGAGAGAACAGTTGAGTGAACCACTGTCGCGTCTGAGCATGAGCCAAGAGTTCGTCAACTGCTCCTCCTGTGGACTACCCGAGTCTCACTGGATGGATGGGCTGTGCCCCATCTGCCTTTTGGACTTGGGCGATGCCAGCGGGGATGGCCTTTTTCAGACTGATGGGGCTGGCGTGGAGGCCCTGCGGCGTCGTTTGGGAGATTATGAAATCCTGGAACTGATAGCCCGAGGAGGCATGGGGGTCGTGTATCGGGCTCGCCAGGTGAGTTTGAACCGCGAGGTCGCCGTGAAAGTGCTGCTGGGAGGCGCCTTTGCCAGTGAGGCATTTCTCAGGAGATTTCAGCGGGAGGCGGAGGCTGCGGCCAGCCTGAGCCACCCGAACATTGTCTCGATCTACGAGGTTGGAGAGAGTGAAGGGCAACCCTTCTTCTCCATGGAGCTGATTACGGGCAAGAGTTTGGCCGACTTGAGCCGGGACAACTCACCCTCTCTGGGTTCCTCGGTGGGGCTGGTCAGGACTTTGGCTCAGGCGGTGCAGTATGCGCACGAGCGCGGGGTGCTGCATCGCGATCTGAAGCCGTCCAACATTCTGGTGGATGACGATGGCCAACCGCATATCACGGATTTCGGTCTGGCGAAGCGGGTGGCAGAGGATTCGGAGCTTACGCTGCCGGGACAGGTCATGGGTTCGCCCAACTATCTGGCTCCGGAGCAGGCCAACGGTGGAAGCGGTCCGTCCGGACCGGGGTGCGACATCTATTCCCTGGGGGCCATTCTTTACCATCTGCTCACGGGGCGTCCTCCGCATCTGGCAGAGACTGTGGCCCAAACGCTGCGCCTAGCGGTGGAGGCTGATCCGGTAGCGCCCCGACTGTTGAATCCGTCGGTGTCGCGGGACTTGGAGACCATCTGTCTGAAGTGCCTGGAGAAGGCGCCGGAGCGTCGTTATGGCTCGGCACAGGTGCTGGCGGATGAGCTAGGACGCGTCTTGCGGAAGGAGCCCATCCAGGCTCGTCCGGTGAGCTGGTTCGAGCGGGCCGCCCGCTGGTGTCGGCGCAAGCCGGCGTTGGCAGCATCGATTCTGGCAATTATTCTTCTCCTGGTGGCTGGCGGCTGGGGGGCGTCGCTGGCGGTAGTGCGCATTCAGAGCGAACGTGATGCCGCCGAGTCGGCTCGGTGGCAGGAGACCCGTCTGCGGGCGCGGGCGGAGGCGGCGGAGAGGACAGCTCAAGACCAGCTGTACGGGGCTCTTCTGGGTGAGGCTCGAGCTACAGTGCGCAGCGGCTCTTTGGGGCAGCGTGTTCAGGCCTTGCAGGCGGTGCGCTCCGCGGCGGGGATCTCCAACTCGGTGGAACTCCGTCGCGAGGCATTGGCTGCGTTGGCGTTGCCCGATCTGCGGTTCGATCGGGAGATTGCCCTCAGCCCGAGCTGCACTTTCGCCGTGCTCGATCCCGGCTTCTTGCGGTTCGCTGCTGGGGACGGAACCAACGCCATCGAGATTCGTTCGGCCGCCGATTTGCATCTCACCTCTGCCTTCCCATTGCGAGGCGGTCAAACGGTTCTGAGCGCGCGTTGGAGCCAGGACGGCCGCTTTCTAGGCGTGAGGTTGAAGCCACCTGGTAGTTCGAGTTCGTTTCGTGTCCAGGTATGGGATGTGGACGCGCAGCGACTGCTGCTGGAGCTTCCTCAGACCCAGTTCGGAGCGTTCTCTTTTCACCCTTCCTTGCCGCAAATACTGGCTGATGCGGGCGAGAGCCAGGCGAGCTTGTTTGATTTGGAACGAGGGAAGGTTATGGCGACCTTCCCTATTCTGGGTTCGATTCATCACCTCGAGTTCGCCCCCGGCGGACGAAGCTTTGTGGCGCAGCATCGGGTCCATCGGCCATGGTTCACCACCATCTTTGACCTCTGTTCGGGAGAGGTCGTGAAATCCAAGCTGACGGCTTGGGTTGACAGTCTCGCGTGGCATCCCAGCGGCCTCTCCCTGGTGGCCGGTGCTCGCAATGGTGAAGTCCATGTGCATGACCGGATTTCCGATGACACCCGCCCGATCGGCCGCCACAAAAATTCTGTTCGCTCCGCCGTCTTCAGTCCGGACGGAAACTTTCTGTTCACGGGCAGCGACGAGCGGGAGATCGTTGGCTGGGACTACCGGACCCAGCGTCGCGCCCTGACGGTTCCGTTGCGGGGAGAGCAGATCCAATTCCGATCGGACGGGCGGCGGTGGGCGACATGGACCCGGACCGGGCTGCGGATCTACACGCCAGAATTCGTCACCCCCCAGCGCGAGTTGGTTGGCCATTTAGGAAATCGTTTGAAGCACGTCTCCTTCTCCCCGGATGGCCGTTGGCTTGCGGCGGGTGGGTTGAGTCGGGTCGGTTTGTGGAGTTTGGACACGGATGCGCCCCCGATTTTTCCTCTGGAGGATGAGCATTCTCGTCCCTTGTTTTCCCCTGACAGCCAGGAGCTCTGGTGCCATTCGCGCCGGGCGTTGGCCCGGTGGCGGATTCAGCGGTCGGTTGGAGGTGGTACTGCTGCGCCCCTCTTGACTCCGCTTCGCGTGCCTGAAGTCGACCGTGTTTACTGGGCACAATTCACCTCCAATCGCTTTGTTCTCTCGGTTGAGTCCGGGTTCGTTAGTTCATCGATTGGCGCTGCGGAGCTGGATGTTTGGAGATCCCCCTACCTGGGTCTCATGGTAGGAATCGTCTCGCCGGACGGGGAGTGGATGGCAGCCCGGCGGCGGACTGGCGTGGAGATCTATCGGGTGGCGCCCTGGGGAGAAAGCCAGTGGGTCGACTTTAGGATGAACGTCATTGCTCATGCCTTTGTCCCCGATGGCAGCGAATTAGCGGTCACCAGCCGAAGTGGCGTCACCTTCTTGGATGCCAGGGAATGGAGGCCAGTGCGGTCCCTGAGCCTCCCCTTGGAGCCGAGTTCTGAGCTTCTGTTTGAGCCTGGTGGCGCGGGGGTATGGTTGACGCAGGACGTCTTGGATTCAGGGCTTTACGGCATCCGCAGCCTCGAGCCCTGGCTTCAACTGCCGGCGGGGTATGCTCCGCGGGCGGTGAGCGCAGACGGCCGGTTTTTGGCGGTGACAGTGGATTTGGAGAGGTTACAGATTTGGGACTGGCAGCTTCTGCGCCAACAAATGGTCGAGCTTGGTGTGGATTGGCCAAGCCGCTGATGGTGGCCTTGAGCGCGTCCGTTGCCCTTCCAAGGGAGAAACCCTTCGCGCATTTCTTGTAACGTTTCTCCAACGGCGTGGGAGAGGAGTGTGAAGTATTTGAGCATCACGTGCGGAACCGGAATTCGCACACCTCAGTACGCATCACCAACGGATTGTTACTGTCCTATGAACCAGCACAAAACGAGTCGTCCATCGAAGAATCCTTCTCCACAGAAACAAAAAGCAACCGAGCTCTGTCCCCAACGTCCGGCACCCTTGGGGAACTCCCGACCCACGCCACGCCATCTGCCGTGGATTCAACCGAATGTTCCTCCGCGCTCCACGCCTTGCGGGAACGTGCTGAGATGGGAGTTGTGCACATTGGCTCTGTGGTTGGGCCTATTGTGCGGCGCCCTGATGCCTGGACGATCGTCGGCGGCTTCAGGCCTGCTGAGCATTCCTGGAGCGGTTCGGGTGATGGTAGAGCCGGTGGAAGCGGTTGCTGATGGCGCGGGGTGGTCAGTCGACGGAGGGGCATTCCAGTCATCCGGGACGTCGGTCACCAATATGGGAGCGGGGAATCATTCTCTGACCTTCCAGGATTTACCTGGATGGGTGGAGCCATCACCGGAGGAGGTGATGATCATAGGGGGGGGCGAGACCGGTATCACGGTCAGTTATCGACGTCTCCCACGGTTCTATTTCCGGGAGGTACCGGAGCAACGCGTGCGCATCGGGAGCCGGCTCGAGCTGATCGTGCACACGGACAATGCGGATGATCCGGAGAGTCCGGGGCCAGGTGCGGCTTTGCAGTTGGTAGCGGTTCCCAATCCGGTGGGAGACCTCGAATACGATCCGGCCAGCGGCCGGATCAGTTATCTGCCGGTTTCAAGCGATCGGCTACCCTTTGAGGTTCGTCTGGTCACTCCGCGGGGTGTGGTTGGGAGCTTCGAGGTGACTCCGCTTCGATCTTTGACTCCGGAAGACTCGGTGTTGCAGTACGAGCGGCCGATGCCGGATGACACCAGCCGGGACTACATGCAGATCAGCGAGATACCTCGAGGGGTGGTGAGCTTCAATAATGCGACAGCGGAGACCTATGAGGTGAGCATTTCGGGACAGACACTGGTTTTCGCGGAGGATCATCCGGCGGGGCTTCTGAGGCAGTTCAACCGTCGGCGGAATCTGCGCCGGGTCAACCTTTATGCGGACAAGATCATCATTCGGCATCCATTGGTTTTGCCACAGACGGAGGTCGTCATTCGGGCGCGTGAGCTTCACTTTGAAGGCGAGGGTCGCATTGACACGACGCCGCTCGCACGGACAGCGCGTCCTGCGGGGGCGGTGTGGGGCGACAACCTGAGCGTGGGAAACCCTGGATATTCCGGTCATGACGCTGGGGATGTGACGGTCCATGTGGAAAGGTTCTTTTCGAGTGACAACGCTTCGAATCGTTTCGTACTCGGCGGCGGCGACGGGGGTCCCGGGGGAGAGGGGAGGGATGGGCGCAATGGCGAGGAGATCGAGTTTGGGTCAGCTGATTGGACCAACTTGACTGTGCGTGCTGGGATCGAAATCTGCGGATTTCACGGGCAGTCTGCCGTCCTGATGTATTGGAGGGAGACGCTCAATGGAAGGACGCTATCAGTATGTGGAAACGCGGTGCCGGCAAAGGGGGAGAACGGGGTGCCTGCCGGGGTTCCCGGAACTGGTGGGCGCGGTGGCATTCTGCGGTCCACTCTGAGTCTTGGTGAATTCGCGGTTTTGGCGGGAGGCGCGGCTGGGCCCGTTGGAATCCAGTATCAGGGCGGCGCACCGCTGACCAACCGGTTTATACACCGGGTGACCAATACTCGAATAGTGAACGGGGCCGAGAAGGTCACCAACGAGGACAAAACCGCTGACAAGCAACCGGGACTAGCGGCTGCTCCTCCGGCCGGCGTCGCTGGGCAGCCGGGGCGAGTGGAGCTCTTGCCAACCCCGGGATCATGGTTGCACTCCTATTCCGTTCATAGCGTCGTTCAGTACGCCAAGGATGCCTACCTGAATGGCCGCTTCGAAGAGGCTCGTCGAATCCTGGGGCAGTATCGTGAGTTGCTGCGAGCGTATGAATCCGCCGAGTTGCCGACCTCGCTTACGACGGAGGAGCAGTTTTCGGAGGGACTGAATCTGGGTCAGCTTCAAACTGAGATTGGCAGTCTTATCTATCGTCTCGACTCGAACCTCGACTATTTCGGAAATCCTGCGGGGTGGGTGCCGATGCTCTCCTTTGAGGCTAATCTGCTGGCGTTTCAGAATGAGGTGAACCAGTCCGTCCCCATCCTGTATTTGACCTATTGGCTCAACCATGCGGCCACCAACCTCCAGGCGTCCCTGGTGGCGACGGAGCAGGCGCGTTCCGGACTGGAAGCGGAACGCGATCGGCTGGAGACGGAGTTCGACGAGGCGCAGTTAGCCATTCCTCGCCTGAAGAGTCACGCTGAGAGCCTGGCATTCCGGATCTCGATGACGACCAGCAACATCGCCAAGAGGCTGGCTGAGCTGGAGGATCGGGCGCGGCGGAACGTGCGAGAAAGGCATCGGGTTCCTGCCTGGAAAAAGATTGCTGGGGCGCTATCGGTTGTTGCTCAACTCGTCCCGGTTGGTCAGCCGGCGGTGGGTATCGTCGGGGCGGGCCTGGGCTTGCTAGCCCAGGTGGACACGGAGCATCCGGTGGAGAGCGCCAAGGCGCTGGCTCCCCAGGCGATGGAACTATCGACCAACGTAAACATTACGTTCTGCTTCAAGACCAATGCTCCTCCTGCCGAGGAGACCTCCGGTTTGGTTGCACTGTCGGAGGAGGCCAAGGAGACACGCAAGGAGCGGCTCAAGCGTTTGGGGCAGTGTGCCAAATTCGCGGGCAGTAAACTCGAGGAGTTGGCAGCCATTTTCAAGACCGCCAAGGTGGACAGCGAGGAGATGGCAGCCGAACTCGAGAAGCTGAAAGCCGCGGATGTGGACATGCAGGGCATGGCCGAGGAGGTTGAATCCTTGAGCGCGGAGAAGGAGGCGTATGCTCAGGAGCTGGCTGGATCCCTGCAGCTGGTGAGCGCGTTCAACAGCAGCATCGCCCAGAACCTGGTGGCGACGCACGAGCTGGAGGATCGGATCAGCGCGCGGTTGAACGTCCTGGACCATGGAGCGTTGATGCACATCAAGGAAATGGAACGTCGCGCGCGGGATCGAATGGTGAAATACCAGTATCTTCTGGCGAAGGCTTACCAATATCGGCAGCTCCGTCCGTTCAACGGGAACCTGCAGCTCAATCGGCTGTTCGTTCGCTTCCAGCAGCTGGTCGAAGCGAATACATCGCATGTTCTTTCCGCGGCCGATTTTGAAACGCTCAAGGGCATTTTTATCAGCGAGCTGCGCGACCTGGTGGCTCAATCGCTCGACAATGTGAATGCGCCATCCCGTTCGCTGCCCAAGAGCTATCGGCTCAGCACCCAACAGCGCCAGCAGCTGAATGAGCAGGGGTTTGTTTTGCTCAACTTAAAGGAGCTGGGCCTGATCAATGCGGGTGATGAGAATGTGCGTTTGGCTGATCTGCGGACCCGGGTGCTGGCGGCTCGACCTGACGGCCCGATCGGATCCTTGGCGTTGATGCGCTTGAATTACGAGCATCAGGGTGACTCACGGCTGACCACCGGGGGACGAACCCTCCTGTTTCGGCACTATCAAAGCGAGAACGTGAATCCCATCACATGGAGTGCCATCCATGACGGCCAGACCGGCCAGACGGTGAACAGCACACTCAGCGCGGCGCAGCAGTCCCTGATCGGCGTGCTGCTGGGACAACTGCCGGTGCCAATCACGGACGTCGTGTTCTACTCGTTGCCGGCTGCCCATGCCGAGATCCTGCTCACCAAGCAGGTAACCAGCGACAACGGAACCGACTTCATCATCGACGATCTGCTGTTTGAGATTCAGTACGACTACACACCCACCCGAAGCAATGTTCGTGAGTTGGCCGTCAAGGTATCAAAGGACCTTCAACCCGTCATTACTGTCAGTCAGTCCGACGTGAACAACCGGCAGGATGGGCAGGGAGATTTTCTGCGAGTCTTCACGCCCTTCTCGCAAGTCACACTCGAGGCTCCGAAGGAGTATGGCCGGTATGCCTTCGATCGCTGGGTGATCAACAATCAGCCCCAGGCCGCCGCTGCGACGGCGGTATCGTTGCTGCTGCTGGACAACACCTCGCTGGAGGCTCGCTACCGGCTCAAGGCGAGCGATCTTGTGCTCACGCCAGTCCCGTCTCCTTCCGGTCAGCTCCGGTTCGAGTTCGTTTCGGAGCCGGGCAGCAGCTATGTTCTGGAAGGGAAGGCCAATCTGAGCACAGCGACCTGGTCGACTCTTGAGACCAGGGCAGGTGATGGGAGTACGCTCCAGTTCACTCGGGATACAACTGGGCCTGCGGTCGGGTTCTTCCGAGTTCGAGTCCAGTAGACACGCAGCGATGCTGCTAAGTTGCGATCGGGGTGCCTGGGAAACCGAGCACCCCGGTTTTCGTTACCGCCCATGCTCTAGTGCGCTTTGCGTTGCAGATGACGAATGTGGAGTGCGGTAGCGCTCTCTGAGCTTTACCTCCAAAAAGCCGGACTAGACCAGATGCAGGAGATGCTCACTTCTTCGAACGAGTTCCTGAATCCGCGGCCGGGAACCCGCAGGGTTCAAAGAGATTCGCCGGGGCGTGGGGCGCCGCGACCCCCCCCCGGTCTGTCGCCCCTCTGTTGAAAAGCACCCTGAAAGGCGTGCTACCGGTCGGCGAACGGACTGTCGAACTGCTTAGGTTCCTTGAGTCGGGTGATGGAAGTCTCAGAAGCCGGTGGCATCGCTGCGCGATGCTCCGTCATTTTAACAGTCCCGGGGGTGCGAGCACCCCCGGCTACATCTCTTTGAACCCTGCGGGTTCGGGCCCTGCCGACAAAGTGAGAAACGTTAGCGTTGCCCAACTTGTCTATTGGGGGTAAAGACGAAAGCCGTCGACCGCATTTCCGGGACCCCGGAGGGGGATCTCGTCTGCTCTCACTCGGAATGAATCACACTCTCATTCCCGGCCAGGCCTCGGTGGTCCTTACTTTTTGCGACCGAGCGACTCGGTCCACATTTTTAAGGCGCCTACCGCACGCACGTAGGCGATGTAGGGCCGGCCTAGGATCGGCTTCTGGCGGTAGGCCACTTTCGACATAAAGTCTGTGACAAAGTCCCAGTTCGTCGCATTTGCCACGTCGATGCCAAGAGTGATGGAGAAGCTAAGCATCCGAGCGCTATGCCACCAGCCACACGGTATGAACAAGGTATCGCCCGCATGAACTTCCGCTTCGATGCGCGTGGCTTGAGGAAAGAGAGGGAATCGTGTGAGATCCGGCCGATCCAAGTCGTTCAGCTCGGAGCTGAAGAAGTTGCCGCCTTTTTTGGCATAGAGAAACGGGGTATCCTGAGGCGAGAAGAGCACCAGCAACTTTCGGCCGTAGACTTGACTGAGAAAGCTGTGTGCACCGGGCGCATCGAAATGAAGGTAAGGGAAAGATCTGCCGGCTCCTCCGATAAACAACTCATAATCGCCTCCGCCCATCATGAGCTTGAGTTTGCGGAGCAGGACGAACCCTGCGCTGTGGTACCAGTTGGGAGTGCAGCAATCTGGCATGGGGCTCAGGTCTGAGAGGAGCTCCGGGTAGGCCTCGTGGACCACGATGTTGCGATAGTAAGGCGCCGGGTTGTCCGGAGTGGATCTTTCGGCCAGGTCGATGATCTCGGCGAGGGAGTGGGTCTTCCGGTCGATGGTCACTTGTCGGGTCCCGTATCTTGTACGGAAAAAGTCGGGCGACCATTTTTTGAGGGCTGGCCAGTCCTTGATGGCATCCTCCAGAACAACGGGTCGGCGTGGAATCGCGTGCTCCTCAATAAACTGGCGATAGGACAACCCGCGACGCCGCTCCAGTTGGAGCACCTTCTGGGTGGAGAGGGAGGGGGCAGGGTCCATTGTTGAGGTGGATGGTGTCGATGAAGTAGCCATGGCTAGGTGCAGGTTTGGATTGCTGCTGGAGCTGGAATCACGTTCGGATGCAGATTCGCTGCGGTTTCCAACACTTGGGTTAACTGCGACGAGTTTGGACCCTCACAACTCGTTCCGGGGGTAATTTCGATGCACCGTGTATAGAGGCGTGGGCTGGGCTTAGGCGAGTCTATTTTTGTTGGACCAGCATCAGCCATCAACCATCAGCCGATCCCGAGGGCCTGAGCCTGGTGATGGGGGGATTCTCTGAGGGGGCGGGCAGAGTTTGCCGCGTGGTGAGGCGTGGTTCCTGGGAGGGAGCTGATCGCGCTTGGAATGGTGCAGCGTCGTGATAAGGTTTTCGAGTTCCCTCGATCTCCACTAAGAATTCATGAAACGACGAACGATTGGTTCCCCCTTAATCCTGGAAACCCAGATGAAGCCTGCCCCCAGTCAGTTGTGGGCGATGGTGGTGGTGATCACATTTGGCTTGGTCTCTGGCAGCCTTAGCGGCGCCGCTGGGCTTCCTTCCGGGCCGGGACTGGCATCTCAGTATCCTGGCGACGTTGGGCTTGCAGGCGATCCTCGGGTGGTTCAGGTGGAGGCGTTTGAACAAGCAGACGTGGCGACGTTGGCGGCCCAATGGGAGAACGTAGGAGCGAAGCGTGATCTGAGTTTCGCGGACGACGTTCCGCTGGGCAGCTCGGGCAGGCACTCGCTGCTGATGGACCGGCAGAGTGGGCCGGGCGGATCTCTCTATCGGCGCCTCAAGAACACCAAGGGCGGCTTCGGGTATGATCGCATCTTCGCCCGCTATTACGTGAAGTTCGCCACGAACTCGGGTGAATTGCATCATTTTGGGGCATGTCTGGGCGGCAGTTTTCCGGCGACCCCTTGGCCCAGTGTGAAGGCTGGAATCCGTAACGATGGCGCGAAGTCATTCTGGTCCGGAATTGAACCCTTTGGCAAAGCGTGGACCTGGGATTTCTATACTTATTGGTGCGAGATGCGTGGAAGTCCGCCGCGCGGTCAAACCTGGGGCAACAGCTTCATCCATGATCCCAAGCTCAAGGTCGAGAAGGGGCGCTGGATATGCATCGAACAGATGATCCAGATGAACGATGTGGGTGAATCCAACGGGGAGCAGGCTTTATGGATCGATGGCAAACTCGTTGCCCATCTCGGGAAAGGATTTCCCAAAGGCCGTTGGACTTTCGACAAGTTCGAGCCGGGTAAGGGTGGCAATGGGGTTCGTTGGAGCGATGCCAAGGGGGATCGGGAATATATTACCGTGCCGGAAGGTGGCGCCCCTTTCGAGGGCTATCGATGGCGAACCGTGCCCGAACTGAAGGTGAACTATGTCTGGCTCTATGTGTTTACCCAGAAGGAGTCCGGGCATCGAATTCAGGTTTGGTTCGATGACGTGGTGGTAGCTACCGAGTATATCGGACCGATCTTGGCGAAGCCGTGAGGGAGAGCGGGTGTTTTTGGAAGTGGGAGAGATTTAGGGTGAATTCAGCGGGTGATTCCCGTGATGGTGCGGGCTGTCAGCCCTCAGCGAGTGTGGGGGGAAGGAACCTGGGGTTGTCACCCCAGGCTGGGATGGTGTTGGGCCTTTGGCCCGCGGACTCCCACGCCACCGGTGTTCGGAGATTGCCAGGCGCGGATGGCTCTGATATGAGCCAGGACGGCCGCTGCGGCATCCTGAAAGAACTCCAATGAACCGCATCACTGCAAACCACGGTTGCTGTTCCCTCGATTTCGGCGTCGTATTGGCTTGTTATGTTGTCTTGCTCACACCCGCGTGGTTGTACGCTGACTTCGAAAGCCATGCCGAAGATGATCGTTTTGCCGCGGAGGTAGCGTCGTTGTTGCCCGCTGTTCCGCCTCCGCCGGCGCCCCCGCCACCACTTCCCACCCAGCGGATCGTGTTGGGAGACTGGAGTGCCGTCATCCGGTGGACGCCGCATATTCCTGTCTCGGTAGCGACTCTTCCGGACGGACGCATCCTCAGCTTTGCTTCGAATGAGAGGACCACTTTTCCTGACGGACCGGAGTTTACCTATGCCGCCACTTGGGATCCGGCCACCGGACGATTTGAGGAATACAATCATCCTTCGCATGATATGTTCTGCGGTGGGTTGGTGTTGTTACCCGACGGGCGGCTTTTAGTGAATGGCGGTCGGAGTGTGACAGTCCTGTCCAGTTTCTTTGATTGGCGGAGCAACACCTGGACGCCGCTTACGGACATGAACGACCGTCGCTGGTACAACACCACTGTGGCGCTACCCAGCGGTCAAGCGTTCACCGCCAGCGGCAGCGGAGGATCTAGCACCACTGAGCTTTGGGATGAGTCCGTTGGCTGGAGCCGTCTGCCGAGCATCGATTGGAACATCGTGTTAAGGGAGCCTGGATACATCAACATTTGGCATCCTTTTTTGGTTCTGGCGCCCAACGGCCGATTGTTGCACTTCGGGCCAACCCGCACCATGCATTGGATCGACTCCGATGGAGGGGGAGCCCTCACCACTGCGGGCGCGCGAGTGCCGGGAAGCCTGTATCCCAAGGAGGGCGTGTGGGCATTGTACGACGAGGGGAAGATCTTGGTGGCCGGCGGAGGGGTCAACACGACTCAAAATCCCAATGACACCACCACCGGAACCAGTTCGAGTTCTTCCTTCACCATCGACCTCAGCGCGACTCCCCCCACGGTTGCATCCAACGCCTCCATGGCCTTTCCCCGGCAATTTGCCAACTCGGTCCTCGTGCCCAACGGCGAGGTGATGGTATTCGGCGGCAACACCTCGGGACGTAAATTCAGCGACACGGGGTCGATCCTGACACCCGAGATCTGGAACCCTAGCACGAGGAGGTGGCGGCCCGCCGCCGACGCCTCGGTTCCCCGAAATTACCATTCGTTTGCGCTCTTGCTACCGGATGGTCGAATTCTGTCGGGTGGAGGTGGGCTGGCGGGAAACTCCGCGGACCATCGGGATGCGCAGATTTACACGCCCCCCAACTTGTTCAATCCGGATGGCAGCCTGGCGAGCCGTCCTCGGTTGGACACCGCTCCATTGAAGATCGGCGTCGCGACCACGTTCACGGTTTCCGGGACGCCTGGGATGAGCAAGTTCAGCTTCATCAAGCTGTCGGCCATGACCCACTCGGTGAACACCGATCTTCGTTATCTCTCGCTTCCGTTTGTGGAGTCGGCCCCCGGAGTCTACCACCTTACTGCCCGATCCAACCTCAACGTGATGACCCCAGGGTATTGGATGCTCTTCGGCCTCGATTCAGCGGGCGTCCATTCGATTTCCAAGATTGTTCAGGTAGATCCGAATCCGGCGGTTCACATTGGGTCGCTAGGGGATCAAAACTCGTCGGCGGGACGGGCAATCAACTTGCAACTCGTGGGCAGCGGTCCAGAAGGCAGCACTTTGACCTGGACGGCCGTCGGGCTTCCGAGCGGGCTTTCATTGAATCCGGGTACGGGGCTCATTACCGGTGTTCCAGCGGTGACTGCGTCGGCTCGTGTGACCGTTACTTTGACGGATGGAAACACGACGGATACGGCGGTCTTCCGGTGGGTGGTGGATCCCTTTCATCTGCACCGGCAGTTCGCCAACTTTGCTGATGCCACCGGACTCACCCTCAACGGTAAGGCCGCGATCCTCGGCTCGGTGCTCCAGCTCGCCACCAATGCCGCCCTTCAAGCGGGCTCTGCTTACCTTTCCTCGGCCATTCCCATGGGGGCCGACACCTCTTTTGCGACGCGCTGGGTTTTTCGCATTCACGGTGCGGCCGACGGTGCGGACGGGCTTGCGTTTGTGGTTCAGGGCAATGGCCCTGATGCTCTAGGCGGAACGGGTGGGAATTTGGCGTATCGCGGGGTGGAACGGAGCGTGGCAGTGGAGGTTGACAACCATCAGGGATCCGGAGATCCGAATGGCAATCATCTGGGTATCCTGCTGAATGGAGTCACCACGAATCATGTCGCGACTTGGACGCCGGGCTGGGATTTGGAGAATGAACAGAGCCACACCCTGTGGGTAACCTACGATGGACCCGCTCGGCGGCTTGAGGTGTATTTAGCTGAAGGCGTCGTTAGCCAGCGTCCGAGCACCTCGGTGATGACGGTTGAGGTCGATTTGCCGGCCACGGTTGGTGAGCAGGCGTGGTTCGGGTTTGCCGGAGCGACGGGGCGATTGACCAATCATCACGACATTGAGTCGTGGAGCCTTACGGTGAACACCCTGGCACCCCCCTCCCCACCGATCCTCATTCCGCCGTCCAGCCCCGTTACGGTGGTGGGTGCGCCGTTCGTCTTGCAGATGCAGGCATCCGACGTGAACGGCGACCCACTGCAATGGAGCGCCACTGACCTTCCCCCGGGATTCACGATCCATCCTGTTTCGGGATTGATCTCGGGTGCTGCGACGGCTTCGGGCCGTTACACGCCGATTATCAGCGTTTCGGACGGCAACACCCCTGCGGTCAGGGTCGAGCTGGCGTGGGAGGTCAAACCGACATTGACCTTGGATCCATTGGCCGGGCCGGCGATTCGTGTCAATACGGCGGCATCTCTGACCGCGCGAGCCAACGGGGGATTGAACGTGAAGTACAAGTGGGGCTTTGGGGATGGCACCCCCGACTCCGTTTTCTCGGATTCTCCTTCGGTGAGTCACACCTTCTCGACGCCCGGACGGTTCCTGGTCGTGGTCACCGCAAGAGACGACACGGGACGTCAGGTGACGGCCAGCTTTCGACAGGGCGTGTTTGGGTCGCCCACTGCCGGCCGTCCGGTGGCTTCCGCGAGTTTGCTGTATGAGGAACAGACTGGAGTGTCTCCGCGGCTGTGGGTTGTCAACCCTGACAACGATAGTGTTTCCATTTTTGATGTGCCGACTCGGTCCCGTCTCGCGGAGGTGCCGGTTGGAAGGGAACCGCGCACAGTTGCCCTCGGCCCGGATCGTCGCGTGTGGGTGGTGAACTCGGAGAGCGCCACGATCAGTGTCTTCAGGTCGGACTTTTCCTTGGTTCGCACGCTGGAGTTACCGGCGGGGTCCAGGCCCTTCGGCCTCGTGTTCGATCCCGGCGGTACGCGCGCCTATGTGGCTCTGGAATTGGGGGGGCAGATCCTGCAGCTTCGGCCCTCGACGGGAGAAGTGCTTGCTTCAGCGAGAGTGGGTTTGCATGTGCGGCATCTGTCGCTTTCGGCGGGGGCGACTCGCTTGTTGGCGACGCGCTTTATCACTCCACCTCAGCCGGGCGAGCAGACAGCTACACCTCAGTCCCGGGTGGGCGGCGTTTCCTTTGGCGGGCAGATGCTGGTTCTCCAGCCATCCAGCCTGGCCATCTTGGCCACGAACATTCTTCATCACAGCGAGCGACCGGACACTTCCAACTCGGCGCGAGGGGTTCCCAACTATCTTGGTGCCGCGGCCATTTCGCCGGACGGCTTGTCCGCTTGGATCCCATCGAAGCAGGACAACATCCTGCGTGGGATGTTGCGAAGCCGAACTCCGCTGACCCATGACATGACCCTGCGCAGCATCGTTTCCCGGGTGGTGATCGGGACGGGTGTGGAGGATTTGGCGGGTCGGGTGGACTTCGATAATGCGGGGATGGCCAGCGCCGCCGTCTTTGATCCGACCGGGCTGTTTCTCTTTGTGGCCCTTGAAGGAAGTCGGGAAGTTGCGGTGGTGGATGCCTGGAGCAAGCGAGAGATCCTTCGGTTCCCGGCGGGCCGCGCACCTCAGGGGGTGGTCCTGTCGCCTGACGGTTCGACCCTCTTTGCGCACAACTTCATGGACCGCACTGTTACCGTGCATGATGTGGCTGCACTTCAGAACGGAGCGGAACAGCCTCCGCCCGCGCCCGTCATCCTGGAGTGCGTCGGCGAGGAGAAACTTCCTTTGGCTGTTCTCCGCGGTAAGCAGTTGTTTTACGACGCCCGCGATGCCCGCCTGGCTTTCCAGCAGTACATGAGCTGTGCGAGCTGTCACAACGAAGGTGGGCAGGATGGTCGGACCTGGGATTTCACCCAATTTGGGGAAGGTCTTCGCAACACCATTGTTCTCCGAGGCCACGGCGGGACGGCGCAAGGTCCGTTGCACTGGACGGGAAACTTTGACGAGGTGCAGGATTTCGAAGGACAGATCCGAGGATTCGCCTTGGGCAGGGGGCTCATGGCGGACGCTGATTTTCATGGGGGTACCCGCTCTCAGTCGATGGGAGATCGCAAAGCCGGTCTGAGTGCTGACCTGGATGCCTTGGCGGCCTATTTGGAATCGCTGACGTCCCACGGAACCAGCCCCGAACGCAACTCGGGTGGGAGCCTGAGTGCTGCCGGCATCGCTGGACAAATGGTGTTTCAGCGGGAGGGATGCGCCAGCTGCCACGCTGGAAGCCAGATGACCGACAGTGCCATTGGGGTCGCCCATGACGTGGGAACCCTGAAGCCATCGAGCGGAGGCCGATTGGGATCGCCCCTGGCTGGCTTGGACACCCCGACTCTGCGCGGGCTGTGGTCGACTCCACCTTATTTGCATGATGGCTCGGCGGCGACCCTTGCCGATGCCGTGTTGGCCCATCGTGGAGTGAGCCTTTCGGCGACCGACCTAGCCAACCTCACCGCCTACCTGCGTCAGTTGGATGACCATCAAGAATTTCGACCCACTCTGCGGTTGGAATCGGATGGAACCTCCACCCTCAGTCTCCGGATTGATCTTCCGCTGGCGGATTTTAGTGCATGGACCCTTGAAGTCAGCTCCGACCTGTTGAATTGGAGGCGCCTGCCGTCCCCCTTTGAGGAAGAGCCCGCGATTCTGCCCGGGGCCGGAGGGGTGCAGATGCGGATCTCGAAGCTTTCGGGGGATGCCAAGGTTTTCTTTCGACTCCGGGTGGCCTCCCCGCTGCCGTGAGGTAAGATCCCTAAAAAAGCCCTGGCCATCAGCCGTGTAGGGGCAGGCAGTGACTTGTGCCTCTTGTTTCCGCTTTTTCATCGAGGGCATCCGTAGGTGAGTTCCTGGCTAAAATGGCTTCGATGGGTGGCGGTCTGCGGGTGGTTTCAACTCAACTCCTGCAGCTGGGTGGTCCCGCTCTTCTCTCCACGATAATACGGCAATCGTTGCGATGCTGGTCAATTAGCTTGCCAGTTTACTTCGAACTGAACATTTATTGTCATAGGCAGAGCAAGATTGGACTGGTCGATACGAGCTTTTTCTCGTGACCAGGGCGCAGGGGACTCTGCCAAACCAGGCTATGTATCATGAAGATGATATCGGCACAAAACGAGACCTTGGGTCTCCGCCGGAGGCGGAGAGCACTCATTCCAAGCTTGGGCAGGAGGCTAGGCGTGAGGACTGATGTTGGGAGGACCGATGGCAGGCATGCTTGAAAAACTGTTCTCTTCCGACGGTTTCATGCCGCATGGTCATTGCTATCTCTGGCAGCCTGGCATCCTTTCGCTTCACATCATTTCCGACCTGCTCATCACGCTGGCCTATTTCTCCATTCCGTTTACGCTGATTTACTTTATTCGCAGGAGGCGGGACCTCCCTTTCAACTGGATGTTTCTTTGCTTCGCGGTGTTTATCGTGGCCTGTGGCGCCACGCATCTGATGGAAGTGTGGAGCATCTGGTATCCAACGTATTGGTTGAGCGGAACCATTAAGGCGATCACGGCTTTGGCGTCGGTGCCCACCGCCGTCTTACTTGCCAGGCTGGTGCCGCATGCTTTGGCATTACCCAGTCCGTCCGAGCTGCGGGCCGCCCACGAAGCCTCCCAGCGAGAAATGGGAGAGCGGATGAAGGTGGAGGAAAAGTTCCGAAGCCTCTTGGAGGCGGCGCCTGATGGAATGGTGATCGTTGACGAAACGGGCAAGGTGGTGTTGGTCAACTCCCAAGCGGAACTTTTATTTGGCTACACAAGACAGGAATTGCTGGGGCAGCCCATCGAGATCTTGATACCGCAACGCTTCCGAGAACGTCATCCCGGATTCCGCGACGCTTTCTCGGCCGAGCCCCGAACCCGGGCCATGGGCGCGGGGCTTGAACTTCGAGGACTGCGCAAGGATGGGACAGAGTTTCCGGTGGAGATTAGCCTCAGCCCGCTCGACACCAGCGAAGGAAGGCTCGTCATGAGCGCGATTCGGGATATCACCTATCGTAAGCGTATTGAGCGAGACCTTCATCAACGGAATTTGGAACTGCAGAACGCAGCTGAGGCCAAGAACCGATTCCTCGCAAACATGTCGCATGAGTTGCGGACCCCGCTAAACGGCATCATCGGGTTCTCCGAATTCCTCGTGGACGAGAAACCTGGAAGCTTAAATTTGAAACAAAAAGAGTATCTGGGAGACGTGCTCCACAGCGCTGGCCATTTGCTCCAGCTCATCAATGATGTGCTGGATTTGGCGAAAATCGAAGCGGGCAAAATGGATGTGTCGCCGGAAACATTTCAAATTCGACAGGCGATCGATGAGGTTCGGGCGGTCATTCAAGGAGCGGCGCGCAAGAAGCAGGTCTCCACTGTTATGAACATCTCTCCGGAGCTGGGCGAGGTCAGGCTCGATCAGCAGAAGTTTAAGCAGGTGCTCTACAATCTTCTCTCCAATGGCGTGAAATTCAGCCAACCCGGCAGTGAAGTGGACATAACTGCAAGTGCACAAGAGGGTCGCGCGCTACGGATCGAGGTAACCGACCGTGGTATCGGGATCCGACGTGAGGATCTGGATCGACTTTTCAAAGAGTTCGAGCAGTTGGACGCGGGTGAGGGTCGCAGGTTCGAGGGAACTGGCTTGGGTCTGGCGCTTACGAAGCGATTAGTGGAGCTTCAGGGTGGCAGTATTAGCGTGGAAAGTCAGCCGGGTAAGGGAAGCACCTTCACCGTGCTGCTGCCCTTGAGCGCAGCCGACATGAACAGGAAGCCCTAAGCATTTTGTGCCATGAACACACGTCCCGAGATTCCTAGCGTCAAATCGACGATCCTCGTTGTTGACGACCATCCAACGAACCTGAAGCTCATCACTGAACTGCTCAGCTTCGAGGGCTATACAGTCTGTGGGGCGGTTGATGCGGAATCTGCGCTCGAACTCCTGACGAAGATGACTCCGGAACTCATTCTGATGGACATCGCACTTCCGGGCATGGATGGCCTGACCCTGACGCGCAAGTTGAAAGCCGAGGTGCTGCGTGTGCCTGTTTTCATCGTTGCGCTTACGGCGTTTGCAATGAAGGGAGATGAGCAGAAGGCGCTGGACGCAGGCTGTGATGCGTATATCTCCAAACCCATCGATACCCGTCGGATCCTTCCGCAGATCGCTGAGTTTATTGAACAGACCTGGCGGCGACGACAGCAGCTGTGCTAGGGAGCGATCCCGCTGAAGCCCAGGGCACTCGAGGGGTCCTGCTCGGCGCGGCTGCTGACAGTATAGCACGTATGAATATCCTTATTGTCGATGACCACGAAATAAGCCGCAAACTACTTCGCCTCAACTTGGAAGCGGAAGGTCACTCCGCGTTGCAGGCGGCCGATGGCGTTGAAGCCCTGCACGTCCTGGAAAATCAGCCGGTAGACGCGGTTGTTTCCGACATACTCATGCCCCGTATGGATGGGTACAGGCTCTGTCATGAGATTCGAAAAAGCCCTAAGTTAAAACGGCTCCCGTTCATCGTCTACACGAGTAGTCATACGTCTTCAGCCGATGAGAGACTGGCGCGTGAGGTTGGAGCCGATGAGTTCATCAGCAAGCCTAGTTCGATGCAGGCCATTCTGCATTCGCTGAATGTGATCACCACGACGGTCCGGCCCTCGGAGCCCGTGGCGGCTGGCCTGGGAGCTGATCTGCTGGTCATGAAGGAATACAGCGAGCTTCTGGTAGACAAGCTGGAGCAAGGCAACCTCGAATTGGAACGCTCGCGCGATCAGCTCCTTGATGCGAATGAAAAGCTGGTTCTCCGGACAACGGAGCTGGAGGAGGCGAAGCGTCAACTGCGCCAGATCAATTCGGATCTCGAGAAGCGCGTCATCGAGAGGACCGTGCAGCTCGAACATGCCAACCGTGAACTTGAGGCGTTCAACGCTTCCGTAGCGCATGACCTGCGTGCGCCCTTGCGCCATATCGATGCCTACGCGGAACTGTTGGGAGGTGACTCAACGTCCTTATTGAGCGTGGAGGGTCGAGGTTATTTGCAGCGTCTGAGGGAGTCGGTCAAGAACATGGGGCTCCTGATCGATGATCTGCTCGCGTTTTCCCGTTTAGGCTGTGTGCCGTTGCAGCCAGCCGTGTTCTCCTTGAACTCGCTCCTTGAAGAGGTTTTGGTCGAACTCAAAAGGGACACAGGTCATCGAAGAATCGAGTGGCGCATCGGCCAGATGCCAGAGGTGCTCGCGGACCGTGGACTCCTTAAGCAGGTCTGGGTGAACCTTCTCTCCAATGCTGTCAAGTACACGCGCCTCCGGGAGCTGGCGATCATCGACGTAAGCTGTGAGCCGCGGGGAAGTCACGAGCTGGAATTTATCATTGCGGACAACGGGGCTGGCTTTGATATGCGTTACGTCAGCAAGCTTTTCGGTCTCTTTCAGCGCCTTCATGCGGCTCGGGATTTCGATGGAACCGGAGTCGGCTTGGCTAATGTTCGTCGTATCGTGAATCGCCACGGCGGCCAGGTCTGGGCGGAGGGGGAACTGGGAGAAGGCGCAACCTTCCATTTCACCCTGCCCAATGTCAACAGGCCTCCATCGAGTTACGGCCATGTGGTTTCATGAGATCCAGCACCGGGCCGATCGGAACAATGCGGGTCGGGTTAATGTCCGGATGAGTGATGTAGTAATGACGCTTGATGTGATCGAAATTGACAGTCTCGGCTATGCCAGGCTGCTGATAGAGATCCATGAGGTAGGGCTGCAGGTTTTTATAGTCTATGATTCTTCGGACGTTGCATTTGAAGTGCCCATGGTAGACCGCATCAAATCGAATGAGCGTGCAAAAGAGCCTCCAATCCGCCTCCACGATCTGAGCGCCGAAGAGGAATCGTCGCGTGGCCAGGCGCTCGTCCAACGCGTCGAGGGCGGCAAAAAGCTTCCGGCATGGTTTCTCATAGGCAGCCTGGGTGGTCGCGAAACCCGCTTGATAGACTCCGATATTCACGGATTCGTAAAGGAAGGTCGAAAGCTTCGCCTGTTCGGCTTCAATGCCCTGGGGGAATAGATTGACCTGGCCGGAGCCCAAGGCGTCGAAGGTGTCGTTGAACATTCGGCAGATGTCATCCTCGGAGTTGTTGACGATCTGTCGAGACTGCTTGTCCCAAAGTACCGGGACAGTAACACGCCCCGCTACATTGGGATTGGAGGCGGCGTAGGCTTCGCTTAGGAAGTTGAAGCCATTGATGGGATCGCGACTATGTCCGGGTCCGTCCCGAAAAGCCCAGCCGCGCTCATCGCGAACAGGATCCACCACCGTCACCCCCACGGCTTGCTGAAGCCCTTTGACGTTGCGGACAATCAGCGTGCGACTCGCCCAGGGACAAGCGAGGGAGATATAAAGATGGTAGCGGCCGGCTTCCAGGGGGAAGGCGGAGCAGGCATCCGCAGCGACGAAATTTCGGAACGCGTCCTCCTGCCGCTGAAAACTGCCATCGGTTGATTCTTCTGAAGGAAATTGGGCGCTCATAGATGTTCAGGAAATCGGGGTTGGAGTGCTGGGGCGGTCTTGGTGAACGTATTGCCTCCAGGCCTGGGGTCAACTCGGCGCGCTCTCAGGATGAGCAGCTGGATTATCAAAGAACGGTGAATCTTCCTCCCCGACACGTTTCCATGTTTAACCAGGGATGGCTCGAGGGCGGCGTATCGGTGTCGTTCGCCGCTTCTATAAGCCATCCCTGGTCTAACCAGCTGGCTACTCTCGAGGCTCTTTCGTCATGTCATCGTTCTTGGGGGGACTCGGTTTCTTAGCGCCAAAAATGCGTTCGGAAATCGACGTCCAAAGGGGGGTGCCTAGCAGCAATGCTGCAAGTATCAGGAGTATCCAGGTCTCGTTTTTCATGTATCAAATGGAGTTGAGGTTGTTGACGGATGAGGTGCCTGTGCAATGAGGCGCAGGTAAGCAATCGCCCGCCGTCATTCGAATGTGAGTGCAGGTCTCTACGAGGAAGGCGTCCACTGAGCGCGTGAGCGATCGGGAGGGGGCGCGTGAGAGAGTGACCCGCAGGAACGTTAAGAAAGGAAAGACTAGCCAGGAGAAGGCGCTCGGGGGTGGAGCGCGGTCCGGAGAGTAAAATACCAGGTATTCGCGAACTCGGGTGGTGCGGAAATTTCGACCGCTGCGAACGACGCGGGTTTGCACTCCAAGGATCGGTGTTCCCATCGGACAGGCGACGAAAACTTGATACTATTCGGCAGCAGGCATTGCTGTTTGAGACTGGTTGACGCGATGCTGAGCTGGCGATGTGGAACCGTCTGTTGAGAGGTTTGGATCTCCTCGCGAGTCGAAACGGACAGCCTGTGGGTCAGGTGCGCTGAGGGGACGGCACGATCCGCGGCTGTTCCAAGGAAAAGCCAGCAGGCTGCGAAGAGAAGCAGCGATGTAAACCGGGCCAAGCGCACGACCTATTCAACTCTCGATCAGGCAAGCGTTCAACCTGAAAACGGTGTTGTAACCACGGATTTCACGGATCGCGCGGAGGGGCAAGGATTTGGATGGATCAGCTCATCACTCTGAGAGGGATTACGGTCTTCCGTTCAAACGTGGCTCAAACCCTTCCTGATATGTGTCGGACTTGGAGCTGAAGGAGCCAGAGTTCGAGACCTTGCAATCTTGTGTGGAGGCTCTCGGCGATTTCAGTTAGGGTCTGCGGTATATGGAGGGCCTTCATCACGAAGCACGCGTCGCCCGATGGATGGTTACTGCGACGCTACGTGGTAGTCGCTTTGTGATCACGAACAGTCTCGAGGAGAGTCATCTGTTTTTCAGGTTGAAGCCCCGTTAAGAGCGGCGAACAAGATGTGACCGACCTTTCACAACAGCTGCGAAGAGTGACGCACCAGGTCAGCTAAACTGAACGGTGAACCCGCCGATCGTGAGCAATGCTGCGACGGTGGTGGAAACCGGGAGTGCGTTTATGACTGCAAGCAATGGGCAGCTGAGTCAATCGAAACCTCAGCTCTGTTTCGACCTTTTCGGACTCCGCGAACGAGCCGGAGTTCCGATCGGCTGGACCTGCGTCTTCGCTCTATCGTTGATGTTCTCATCGGTCTGTCGGGCACAGGATCCGGTGCAGGTTTGGTTTCCTCTCAACGAGGGTGATGTCCGGAATTTTCAGTTCGCGGGTCAAAGCTTGCAGGAACAAGTAGCAATGAGCGGGTCCGCAGGAACTCGGCGGATTTTCAGCATCACTGAGGGCGGAACTGTCGCGCGGCTCTCGACAGGCGATGGGGTGTTGCGTCTGGAGTCCCTTACGGATTCCGGTTTCCTGATCGAATTCAGGCCCGGGCTTCAGATCTTGACGGCGGCAACTGCGCTGCGCGGGGGTTCTCTAATATCCAGCTCCCAATTGCTGGTGGGTGGCAGTCTTATCCCTGGGGGCGTGGTCTCACTCACTTCAACGATAGGCCTGATTGGCGGGGTCACTGTCCCGGCGGGTGATTTTGTGGATTGTCGAGAGTTGAAATGGGATCTTCGGGTGAGCGTTCCGGGGAGGACGGCGGCGTTGATCACGCAGGCATTCATTCTTGCTCCCCAAGTGGGACCCGTCCGAGAAGCAGCCATTGATGCGAATCAGAATTTTCTCGGCTGGTGGGATCTCGTGTCCGGAACAGTCGGTGGACTTGATGTGCGGACCCTCACCAATCGAATCTCCCCCAGCTTTAGCGAGCAACCCACCAACGAGACAGCTCTCGTCGGCCAGACCCTCGCCTTATCGGCGGTTGCGACGGGAAACCCGGCGCCAACTTATCAATGGCAACGGAAACCGGTGAGCCTATCGGTGTGGAGCAACGTTGTTGACAGTGAGGTTTTTGTGGGAGCGGCATCGCCTCAGTTAGTGTTGCCAAACACGACCACGAACCTGTCGGGCCACCAGTTTCGATGTGTGGCTTCGAACGCGTTAGGCAGCGTCACCAGCCGCGTCGCATCGGTTACCATCCTGGCCCTTCCTTCGTTGATCCAGCAGCCGACCAATCTTACGGTCATCGTCGGCAAGGCAGCCAGCTTCAGTGTCACTGCGGCCGGCACCCCGCCGCTGAGCTATCAATGGTCCAAGGGAGGAGTAAAGATCGCGGGAGCTACCAGTAAAACGTTTAGCATTGCGGTAACCAAGGCAACGGACGCTGCCGACTACTCGGTTGCTGTCACCAATGTGGCTGGGAGGATTACCAGCAGCAACGCCACGCTCACGGTCCTGGTGCCACCAACGATTACACAAGCTCCCACCAACCTCACCGTCATCCTAGGTCAGAGTGCCCTATTTACGGTGACGGCAACGGCCAATGCGCCGCTGAGCTATCAATGGCTCAAAGGCACGGTTCCCATCCCGGGAGCAACGGGTGCCAGTTACCTCATTCCGAGCGCTCAGGTAACGGACGCAGCCGGCTACTCCGTTGTGGTGACCAACGTGGCTGGAAAAGCGACCAGCACTAGCGTCACGTTAAAGGTGTTAGTCCCGCCTCAGCTGACCAGGCAGCCCACCAACCTCATCGTGAACCTAGGCAAGACCGCCAGCTTCAGTGTACTGGCGACCGGCACCGCACCTCTAAGTTATCAGTGGCTCAAAGGAGGTATCCGGATCACGGGAGCGACGTCGCAAACGTTTAGCATCGCAGCAGTGAAGGCGACGGATGTGGCCGACTACTCGGTGACCGTCACCAACCTGGCGGGCTCAGTGAGCAGCACCAACGCGAGCTTGACCGTGATCTTTCCCCCAACCCTCACGCAGGCACCTACGAATCTGACGGTGGTGGTCGGAGAAAGCGCTACTTTCAACGTCACCGCCACAGCGAATGCTCCGTTGAGCTATCAATGGCGCAAAGGCACCGCGAACATCCTCGGTGCGACAGGATCGGTCTACACACTCCCGGTCACCAAGACAACCGACGCAGGTTCCTACACGGTGGTCGTGAGCGATCGCGCTGGGAGTGTTACCAGCACGGCGGCAGTGCTTACCGTGAAGCCGGCGGTGTTGCCGGTGATTACCCAACAGCCCACCAACCAAATCGTGCCGCTCGGCCAGAGCGCCACCTTCGTCGTGGCGGTCAACTCCCGACCCAGCCCCACCTACCAGTGGTCCAAAAACAAAGTGGCACTTTCGGGGGCGACCAATGCTGGTTTCACCCTGCATGGGGTCTCGGCCTCCGATGCTGGATCCTATACCGTCCTGGTGAAAAACAGCGCAGGAGGCGTCCTCAGTGAGGCTGCGGAACTGGTGGTGGGTCCACCGATGCCCCTGGAGTTCATCAGTTCAGGGAGCCTGCTCCCGGATGGCTCCTTCCAAATTCAATGGATCGGAGGGCAGGGGATGATCACCGTCGAAGCTTCGGATGATTTGATGGACTGGCAGCCCGTCGCTCACGAAGAAGCAGCCCCCGGGTTCAGCACCTACGCGGATCCGGATGCCCGGGTAGCGTCGCAGCGATTCTATCGTTTGCGGAGTGAGCGGTAAGCTCAGCCTCCGGACGACGCCACAATTGTAGTGTGGGCCGTCTCGGCCTATCGGTGGGATGCCCAAGGGGACGGCCGAATATATCACACGAAGCCACAAAGCCACGAAGGGATCTGTTACTCATAACCGAGGGCCTTGTTAGCAGGGACTCCAGCATTAGCCGCAAGAAACGAAAGGAGACGAAAGAGGCGGACGGATACAGGGTGGGTGAGGGGCTAGGCTCAGAAATTCGTTCGTAGGGATCCGTCCTAAGGCCCTCAAGCCTTTGCGGATCTCTTTTGGTTCGCCAACCTACCGAAAACAGATAAATCTGTCCTCATCATCTGATGAAGAGTTCCTAGGATTCAAAGGTGCGATGTATATTGAAGTTTCTGAGGAGACGCGCAGGCAAGTTCGAGCCGGCATGTTGAGGCATCCGGCATGGTCGATGATCATCCTCTTCCTTTTGGGTGCCTTGCCGCTGGCGCCAGTGATTTACGCCACCTATCAAGAGTATCGGGCATTCCAGCGAAAGCGATTGTATGCGGTAGTGGAGGGTGTTGTCATCGACCGGTATCGCGCTCCCTTTCTTAAGGTCCTGGAGCGCCCCGTTTACGTCATCCAGCCCGAGAACGAACTGTTCACAGTCAAAGCCGTTCTCGCTCAAAACAAACTCTTCGACTTCCCTAGTCGCATCCAGTTCCACTTTTCGGGGGATCGAACGGAAGAAGTCAGGCTGGTTGGTGAGACCGACCCTCAGCGCATGCTGATTGTCGCTGGAATTCTGCCCTGCGGCCTCCCATTGATGGCTGGCGTCATCATGGTCTTTGAACTGAGACGCTCTCGGAGATCGGGAGTGGAATGAAGTTGGAGAGCTTGAACCTCGTCGTGCCTTTTTTCTTCCGCGTTATTTCGGGGGCAGGTTGGGTTTTGGTTACGAATACGGATGCCTTGCTTCCTGATTCCACATCCCCGCCCCGCGGTTGCACCAGGATTCTTGGACGCATGGACGCACTTGGCGTGAAAGTTACTCCATCGAGGAAAGCTCCATCGCCGGGTCGGTTGGGACTAAGGTCCGTCCTGGATTCAAATATCCACCGCAGCTTATGGATTGTCAGGCGCGTTGGGCAGCATGATCGGAGTCAGGATTCGACCGTTAACCCACCGCGACGTGGGCGAACCGTGGGGCTACGGCCCGCTCAACACGAGCTCCTGTTTCCGATTTGTGCCTTCCCACTGAACCACCACCGACTGGGCGTTAATGCTGAGACATTTGATGACCACGGAACTCTCCCCGATGCGCACCTTTGCCTGTTCTCCAACTCCCAGAGTTCGATTATTGATCAAGGCCAACGAGCTACGACCCGCGCGGCTGATTCCCTTGAGCACCAGCTGGTCAGGAACCGGTGGGGATGTTGCTGTGGGCGCGGAGGGTTGCGTCACCGTTGAAGGGATGGAGGAGATGGCTTCCTTCGGTTGATGGGGCTGGAGGGGCTTGACTCCTTCTCGGAGCACCAGCAGGCGATCCAGCTTGTCTGTGTTGAGGTAGGTGTCCGCACCATTGAGCACCCAGTCAATGGTCCGATGGAACGTATAACGGGTGTCGGCCTGAATAAACGCATCGATTTGTCCGCGGGAATAGTTGTTCTTCTCAATGCGCTTCACCTCATCGCCGACTGACCGGTCTAACATCACTTGGCGGGCGATGAACTCACAGAAGCCCTCACGAGCATCGGCGTGCAAAGCAGGAATTCTAGTGCCATGTTCATTGAGCCAGACATGGGCTCCTTCGTGGGCAGCGACGGCGGTAAACTGGGCCGTTCCGAGTCCTTTGAGGATGTAGATCTGGTGAACCCATTCGGTGGCGGAGGGTTTCCTGGAGATGGTGATGCCGAGCAATCCGTCTGCATCGGGGCTGTAGGGGCTGTCCCGGTGAGCGTTGATAAACTCCTTCTGGCTGACCACATGGATGCTTATCCCTTTATCGGGGACAGGCGCCCACTGGGCAAAAATGCGTTGCAGGTCAATTTTGACCCCGTCGAAAATCGGCCCCGCCTGAGCGTCATCCATGATGAGATCTTTGGAGTCGAGGCTGCAAAAGATCCGGCCGTCCCCAAGATCGGTATAGTTTTTGTCATAGATCGGCATGTTGCACAACGTGCACGTATGTTCCAGCTTGGAGCAGGTTTCACAAATGGACTTCTTCACATTGCGAACTTTGTCCTTCATGATCATGATATTGTCGCCGTCGGCGATGGCTCGCTGGCAAAGCTCGCAGTTTTGCTTCTTGGCATGACTGTCCGGGGCGCTTGCCAGGAGTAAGAGGATGGCTAATGCTGAGGTGCAGGTCATCCTGACGCGATTGAGTGATGTTTTGATTCGAGTCTCCACAAATGAGGTATCGGCGAAGGGGCCGATCACCTAAGGGATCACCTAAAAACAGATTCAAGGTTGTGCATCGTTTCTAAGGACAAACCCCCTCCCCCTGCGCGATCCTCGACCACAGAACCGTAACGGAGTTGATGCAGAGCCTACACCTCCGACTCCACATCCATCGCAGTCGTCTCGAGCACGCGCCGTAATTCGGATGGTGGAAATCCTTCACCAACCGGTTCACTTTGGTTTGTCCAGAAACTTGGGCAGCATGTAGGTCGTCTGGCCTGATGCATGCCTTGATGAACGGAAACGGGGTCGCTCGCAGATCGAAAAGGAGTAGCGTGCCGGTGTGCGGGATGTGGATTCCGGTCGGGCTCTGCTCCGTCCAGTTTTGAAATCGAGCGACTTCAACGGCTGGCGCCTCCTGTGCAAAACCATTCGCCCGCTGCTTGAGGAGGTATTCTCCCGACAGCAGGCTCAGGACGGGTTTGTCAGCTTGCGTAAGATCCTTGGTGACGAACACCCGCAACAAATGCGACTTGAATTGGCCGTCGGGCATGAAGACGCGCACGGGCTCGTTGGTGACTGCGAGTGCGACGGATGAACTTGTGACCCAGGCCACCAAAACCAGGAGGATCTTGTGAAGCATACGCGATGCTTACCGCACCTCCGAACGCATTTCAATGTTTCTGCCTGATCGTCTTCCGATGGTATCGATCCGCCGATCGATTGGGGTTTTTGAAAGTGGTGGCTGGAGACGGAATTGAACCGCCGACACGAGGATTTTCAGTCCTCTGCTCTACCAACTGAGCTATCCAGCCGCCAAGAAGAGCCCCCAATTAAAGGTTCTTTCGATCAAATGGCAAGGCTCTTTTTGGTCAAAATCAAAGGGTGTCAGGGGCTTCCGAATCCAGACCCTGCGGCGAGGCGCTTTTCTGTGGGGCGGCTGCCTTGAAATGGGGCACTCGGGTCTTTTGTGAGGGAGTTTATCACACAAAGCTACTAAGGCACGGCCGGACACGGAAGGCCCGAGTTTTAAACCGCGATGGACGCAATGGACGCGATGCGGAGCCGGGAGGGATGACGGAAATGGGACTGTTTCTACCCCTCAGAGGTCGCGGTCTTCCTTGGGGTTCGTGTGGGACCTTTGGCAGGGTGGATCGCTCATGGATTTGTGGCGTGGAGGAAAAGCGGTGTCGTGCCCTGAGCATTACCCACAAGTTCGGAGGGCTTCCTCCCTATCCCAACGGGATTGCGCCTCAAAGCCCAGGGTTGGGAGGAACGAGCTACCCTGG
>JAEUHE010000003.1 GCA_016793885.1 Verrucomicrobiales bacterium | reverse complement strand
AGGGTGAGGTTGGACGCCGTTCAGGATGAGGCAGTCGCCGGCATCTGCCAGATCCTCGAGGCCATGGGCGCAGACTTCCGGGTGTGTCTCGATCAGACCGACGTGCCTAGTGCGCTTGCAGGTTGGCCGAGACGGGGTCCGTCCAACTAGGCTACTCCAGTGAACGCGCCGTCAGCATCCAGGTTTCAGGTTGAGCGTCCATAGGGTGTTCCGGTTGCAATCGTAGCGTTCCATAAATCGGTTTTGGGCGCTCTCTAGCGCTTGCCAGGATTCCCTAGCGGCTGCGAACCTGAGTTCATCAAGAAGACTTTACTGGACGTTGCCAACTGCCACGGCTTCTAGCGCTCCAGTCCATTTAGGCGAACCAGGTAGGGCGATAGGCCCAGGCTCTTGAAGGAGAGCTTGGGCTTTTTGCTGCGCTGGAGCGCTTCCCAGCTTGCCTTCTCCCGTGGATTCATGGAGGGTGACCATAAGCAGGAAAGGCAATCCGAATGAATCTAAACACCCTCCTATTAGTAACCATGCTCAGTTCGTCCAGTGTCATGGGCTCAGAGCGCTACGTGACGCTTACGGCAAAGGCCGGGAAAACCAACTCCATCGAGATTGCCTCAGGTGAAGCCCTGCAACTGGTGTCGATGCCTACTCACTTCGCAAGAGCAGGAACGGCTAACCTTTCCGTGTTCAGAGATGGACAGCCCATTGCCAGCAGGCTCCAGGCTCATGGCGCTGTTCAGCCCTTCATCATCTCTGGCCCCGCCAAAGTAACTTTCACGACACAGCGCCCCAATGATTTCCCTAAGGCCATAGGCTTCGCCACGCTTCGGATCTTCGACCAGCCATACCCGCCTAGTGGCACGTTGGTAATCCCTCCAGTCGTTGGTGGAGGTGTTCTGTCATTGGAGAGTAGCACCAACCTGGTGACATGGCAGAGCGCTACCAATGGCATATACACCAATCACCCTTCCGCCAAGTTCTTCCGGTTAGACCTTAAGCGTATCGACTGACAGCCAACCCAAAACGCGTATGAAAACACTTTCTTTGTCCCTCGCTCTGTTGTCGCTGCCGATGCCCATTAACGCGGAGAGCCCTGGGTCCTATGTGACCTGGGTATCTGTCGGAAAGGAGGGAGGAGACACGTTCGTTATTAAGGAGGGAGAGGCTGTCCGACTAATCTCTTCACCTAACGTCAGTCCGACTGCACAGGTTCTATTAGAGAAAGACGGCATAACTTTCGACCTTACCGACACAGACGGGCTAGGCATTGTAAACGCAGAAGTTCCTTTCGTCGTCTCTGGGCCGGCGGTGTTCCGAGTTTCAACCGGCAATTCTCCCACATACCCTCTCACCTTCCAATACCTCCCTGGTTCAGCCGATCCACAGACAACCGTGGTAGTTCCTCCAGGATCAGCAGGGGGTAAGGTTCAAGTCCAAGCCAGTACTAACCTGGTTGATTGGTTCAGCGCTGACCTTGGGACGTATACCAACCTCCCTGCCGCTCTGTTCTTCCGAATCGACTTTCAGAAGATATCGAGCCCAGCCAAGTGAAGGTCTAGGGGCGCTTTGTTTTAAAGTTACAACGGACAAAACACATCGCTCGTTTAGCCCACCGCATTTAAGTGACCCCCGCCCCCCCTTTGGTCTCAAAGAGACCGGGCGCATGAAGAATATTCTAAGGCTCTCCATCGCTCCGCACAGATCCCGCACAAGTTCCGCACAACGTTTCAAGAGTCCGATGACGGTCGATTCCGAAGCTCAACCAGACGGCATTGCCCGACAACAGCTCTCACGCAAAATGCAGCAACAGTCAGAATAGCCTTGTAAACATTGATGATTCTTGCTCTTTAATGAAGGCACTATGAGCGAAAAAGAAGGCCCGTCTGTCCGGTGGTGTAATGGTAGCACAAGGCCCTTTGGAGGCTTTTGTCATGGTTCGAATCCATGCCGGACAGCCATTTCGTCCCCCGGATTTTCTGGAATCCCCCCCTATGGACTGCGGTGGCACGACACCGTTGTTCCTTCACGCCGACTTTTCCCCTCCCGCACACCCACTCCCCTCCAACACCGCCAGTGAATCCGTCGCGCGTAGGAAAAGCGGAGACCTGTCTCCGCGCTCCATAGCGCCCCGCCTTTCCTCGGAAGCCTTGCCGAGTCGAGGCGAGGCTTAGAATCGATGACGATTATGATTATGATTACGAGGGGGTCCGTGGGTTCTCCAGCCGCCAGCCCGACCCCGCAGGGGTCCAAGAGACTAGCCGGCGATCAAAGATCCCCGGAATGGTTCGTCCGAAAATGACAATGCATCGCGCAGCGATGCCACGTTTGGGGGAGGAAAAGGCTCCAGCATTTCATCCTAGCCTCAAGACCTCCTTGACGCACATGCCCCACCGCCTTCTCACCTGCCCATCATCCTCTCTGCGATCCTTCCCCGTCTCTGCGGTGCAAAATCGGGACTACTTTTCCCCTCCGTATGGTTTTTCATCGCGTCCATGGCGTCCATCGCGGTTTAAACTCGGCTCCCCTTCCCCTTCGAAGGGCCAGGCAAACCGCCACGCTCACGCCTTGCAATATACGAACCGGAGGCCTATGGTTCAGAGGAAGGAAAGGTCAACAGCAACGACTTATGAAGAAAAAAGAGGGAAGAGTTCAGGCGCTGATAAACGAACCAGCCGTCGCATAATCAAAGTTAGGTGAATAGGTTCCCTCGTGAAGTACGACCCACCAACTGCTGAAGACGACGTTGAGCGCCGCGTTCTGCATGATGTGTCCACCTTTGGTTGTCACGTCATCAAAGTCATGGGAGACGACTCAGGGCCAGGATTTGCCTACTCGGTTGGCCTCTTTCACAATTTTAATCATGAGGAGATTTTGATCGTTGGACTCGATCTCGACATGATGCAGGGCATCATCAACAACTTGATGGCCGACATCCGAAAGGGCACACGTTTCCAGGCGGGGAGCCGTGTGGCAGGCATTCTTGAGCGCTTCGATTGTGAATTTCGCGAAGTTGAGGTCTCGCACTATCGGGAGCTTTTGGGCTGCGCGACTTGGTTTTATCGCGGTACCGATTTTCCCGCTTTACAATGTGTCTGGCCGGATATGCAGGGCCATTTCCCGTGGCAGCCACATTTCAACGCGAAGTTACGCAGCTTGCAGCCAACATATGGCTCCCGCACCTAACCAGCCCGATCGAGGACAACCCCGACCAGCCCTTGGATTTGCCCAGCCCGTCATGACCATCTCAACCTTTATCAGACTTGCCGATCGTCACCTCACAGGTCGGGGTGCCTCATCGGGATGGCGTTGGACGACATTGAACATCACACGAATATGAGGACATGGATTGCGATTCTATTCACCGTCGGACTACTCGCGGCTTCCGTCGTCATCTCCCGTATCATTGCCTACGACCTTACCTCGATCATGATACTTGGCACCGCACTCTGGGCAGGTATTGATTCTTCGAAGTTGAACCTCAAGAGTTATAAGTCTGGCATTGCGCATGGGCCGGTTGTGCTGTTCTTCGTTTGCGCCCTGCTGTGGATAGTCGGCTTCCCCTGGTATCTGGCGATACGCTACAAGATTAAGAACGGTACCGCAGTCTTAATGGAGGGAACTCTGGACGTCGTCCAACCAGCCCGATCGAGGACAACCCCGACCGGCCCTTAGATTTGTCCAGCCCGCCATGACCATCTCAACCTCTATTGGACTTGCCGATCGTCACCTCACAGGTCGGGGTGCCTCATCGGGAGATCGTTCGGCGATGCTACGCTCACTCCCTGAATGATGCTGATGAACAGAGTCCCGAGTCGCGGGCGCTTCGTGCTGTTGCCTCTGGTCGCAGCATTCACCTTGGGACTCGTTTTCGCCTTTCGAGCAACGACCGAGTTCCAGAGTCTTCCCAGCCCAGACGGGCGATTCACCGCCGTCATCGAATACAGCAGTTGGCGCTCACTTGTCCCGATGGTGCCGGGCAGTTCCAGCGACAAGCCGGGCTTTGTGACCATCTATTCCAGCGACGGACGCTCTCTTGGGCGTGCGCCTGTTCCGATGCTGCAGCTCGCTCGGGATTTTCAATGGGAGGCCGACGCAGCCGAGATTCCCCTGATTGCGCGCTGGGATTTGTCCAGAGGCAGCGTCACGGTCCACTCCCAATGACCGCAACGCCGAACAAGGCTGCTCCAGTGAACGCGCCGACTGCGCGTGGGTTCCATTTCGAGCACCCTCTGCGGCGCGTCACTGAGCAGCGTCGTTCGCCAAACACATGAAGCGCGCTCTCATTTTTGTTGCCGTTGGCGGTGTGATGCTCGTGACCGGTTGGTTTGCTGGGGCGTTCTTTCAGAATGCGAGGAGCGGTTACCAATACAGGCTTTTGGAGGAGCGGGATTACGCGTCACCGCTCGGCACCGTCAAATGGAGTTGCTTTACCGAGACAGTGGGATACCCGTTTCTTGACCCTGAAAAGACAATGATCACAGTCGGGGATCGGACGATCTACAAGGCGCAGCGCGATTTTCAGGAGGACAATCCCCGCGCTCGGAATATCGAGACCACCGGCAATTCAATTACGTGGGAAGACGGGGACTATCGCTATCACCTTACGATTGAGGCGATGACAAATGGCGAACCAGCCGCTCCAGCGAACAGCCACCGGCCCTCGCAGGCTCAATGACTTTATGAAACTCGAACCTCAACTTCACGCTCATCGCCATCTTTCGGTGGCTGTCGCTGAGCTGGGTCGTTGGGGCACCTCCGCTTCACACTATGCCTAAAGTCACAAGACCAACCAACTGCGAGAACGTGGAGCCGGTCCGTCGAATGAACAAGGCTAGGGCGGCGGCAAAGGCTGGTAGGTACCAGGAGGCACTAGAGGGTTTTCTCTGGTGCTTCGACCACGGGGCGGAAGCCGACGAGGCGTTTGCAGGGGTACAAGGCACTATTCTCGTCTGTGACATCCTAACGCTGGGCGAAGTTTATCCACCTGCGCTTCAGGCATTGCTCTCCCGCAGAGACGAGAAGGCGCAGCGGCTCGCTGTTGGGACCGCGAGTTGTGAAGACGCCCACGATTTCGTGGCCATCAATCGGTATTTGGGCCAGGACGAGTTCACGCTGAGGGTTTTCAGGACACTGGAGCCGGGTGATGAATGTTGGAAGACTCTCGGTTGGGGCATCAGGGAGCTTCTTTTGGAACGACGCAGCTATGAGGAGTTGTTGCTCATTTTCGATCCTGAAACTGTGCTTGAGCAGCAGGTGCGCTCACTTGATATTTCGGTGTGTGATGGCGGTAGGTCGTTCGCGTCGCATCTCAAGGACAAGCTGGTGCGCGCTTGCGCCCCTTTAGTTGAGGGGTTAGCGGCACTTGGGCATCACGAGCGAGCGCGGCGGTTGACCGAAGGCATCCTAGCAGTCACACGCACAGAGAGCGTGCTCACACGGTTGATCGGACACGCGGAACGAGCAGGCGATAGGGTGCTGTCCGAGTACCTAAGTAGCAGAAGACCCAAGCGGAGAAAGAGACGAGGTGACAGCCCAACTAAGCTACTCCAGTGAACGCGCCGATCACATCTAGGTGTCAGGTTCAGCGTCCATCCCGGCGCGTCCCTGTTAGGCATTCCTCGCGCCTTTTTATATGCCGCTGAATTCCATAGAAGACTATGACCGCCTCGGCGAGCATCTCGCTGAGATTGATGAGCCCTTGGCGGCTTTTGCAGCCAAACACGGTTATACGGTTTATCCACGACTTTCGGGTGGGCGTTATCCCAACCGACGCATGACACAGGAGGGTTCGATATTTCGCAGTATCCATATCACGATGGACGAGATGCCGAGCGGTGAGCGTTACGACCGTTTCTTCCCAGCTATTCCATACACGATGTGGGGAGGTGCATGGATTGACGACCGTAAGCAGCATATTCGCCTATCGTGCACGAGCGTCATCATCCGGGACGTGCCATTCATATTGCTTGCACGGACGTTGCAGCTTCACCTTCACCATTTTCACGGCTACCTTGCCGGTATATCTGAGGACTACATTAGAGCCAGTGCTCTCACCTCGCCGCTCAGCCCATTACCAGCATGACGCCCGCTGTCAGATACTCAGAAATGCCTAGCCAGCTCAGTCGAGCCAACAGCCTCGCGCAGCAGACATTTTCGACCATTGGGTTTTTATCACACTGTGAGTCTCATTCGCATCGGGGTTGGTTCCTCGGCTGTGGCTCACTTCGGATACGTTAGGATCCTCTATGACACTCGAGAAACTCGATCAAGCGATCCTCGCGGAGGTAGGGGATCACTGGTATAAGATTGCCCGCCTCGTCACCAGGGCCGCCGCGCGGCTTTCTCCTGAGGTCAATCAGGACTCGGATGGTTACGATGTAGTTCACAAACGGATCATCGAATTGGTGGAAACGGGTGTACTAGATTCGCAGGGGAACATAGACATCCCGCGTGAGAGCGAGATACGCCTTCCGGCAGTTCCTAAGCAGCCGCCCACTCGATCCAACAGCCCTTAGCCTCCAAGTGTTTCACATGATTACCATCCCTACATCCCAGGTTTCGTCCGGGTTGGTTCTGCAATGAGACCAAGCTTATCTATGAAGATGTCTACTAGAATGATTTGGTGGGTCCTCCTGGCAGCGCTCGTCACCACTATCTCGATAGCGTGGTACTTCGAACACAAATTTTCGCGCTTGCTGGCCGAAGACCTGCATCGGCTGGGAGAAGATATTGTTTCCAATTCGAAAAAGTGGGAAGCGGCGACGATGGGAGGACGTGAGCCTTTCTTCTGGTGGAAAGATCTCAATGTCGGTCACGGGTTGACGATGCAGATTGTGAGCGTCAAGCAATGTGCTTTACTGGGTATCGCTCTACAACTTGGAATAACTTTGGGCTGGACCAGTAGAGGACGTTCAGTGTTGAAGGCAAACTCAACTCTACCTCCGTGAATGAATCGAGCACATCCAGGTTTCAGGTTGAGCTTTCAGACCGGCGCGTCCCTGAGTAGTTTCCAAGCCCCTACGCCAATGACCATCTCTCCAATGTTCGCTTCAGGCGCTTTCGGGACTGAGGTCTTCTTGTATCTTTTAATGCTCGTAACCGCGCCGTTTCTGCTGGTTGGTCTGGCTATAGTTTCTCTGGTAGTCAATACGAAGCGGGGGAGGCCTCGTTTGAAGGGGTTTGTTCTTGGAGCTTTACTCACTGTTGGCGGTGGGGCTTACCTGGCCGCAGTGCATACCTTGGGCTTTTGGGTACAGCAACCAGACTATGGGTTCTGGGCAAGCGTGTGCTCTACGATAGTAGGTGTTTTCAGTTTGCTATTGTGGGGGTGCAAAAAAGGTATGAAGCATGAACCGCCTAACAACCAAAGGAATGCAGAGCGGCCGAGAGCTGAAGAATGAGAAGACTGTCATTTTCTCCCCCCGATTCTCTGGAGTTCCCCCCATGGCCGCGGTGGCACGACACCGTTGTTCCTTCACGCTGCCTTTTCCCCTCCCGCACACCCACTCCCCTCCAACACCGCCAGTGAATCCGTCGCGCGTAGGAAAAGCGGAGACCTGTCTCCGCGCTCCATAGCGCCCCGCGTTTCCTCGGAAGCCTTGCCGAGTCGAGGCGAGGCTTGGAATCGATGACGATTATGATTACGATTACGAGGGGGTCCGTGGGTTCTCCAGCCGCCAGCCCGACCGCAAGGGTCCAAGAGATTAGCCGGCGATCAAAGATCTCCGGAATAGTTCCTCCGAAAATGAGAGTGCATCGCGCAGCGATGCCACGTTTGGGGAGGAAATTGGTGTCAACGCGGATCATGCTGCTCAGCGAGGTCCACCACGGATGGCCGCAAAGGACACTATGTCGGAAGAGAAAACAGGAGTTCTATTTCCGTTCGGACCCGGCTGCCAGGGTACCTCCTTGCAACGAACGAACCGAAGCCCTAAGGTTCGGATGACGTTCAACATGAACGCCCTATCAGGAAATGAGAGGGAGGAGTTCTGATGTGGATGAGCAAACCCGACGTCGTATTAGCGAAATGAGACAAATGGACACGCCACCCAAATTCGAGCACGGCACGATCTCATCCAACGTTTCGATTGAGCATTCAATCATTCGTGTTATGTCCGACTGCGATGATCCTAATCAGGAATTGAGGTTGCAGGGTCGCATCAAGAACACATGCCCCTACGGGCTTGAGGATGTTAAGTGTGACGTGTCCTACTTCGATGCGGAGGGAGTTTTTCTGGGCCTGGACATGTCATACTTCACCCAGCTGAACAATATCGAGGTGGGCGAGGTAGCACCGTTTGACATCGCGTTAACATTACCGATTGCGGCCACTCGGTGCGTGCTCAATGTCCATTCCAAGAGAGTTCTTCAGGACATTGGGGTGGCACTTCAGGGGTATGTCTCCAAGAATCAAGAGGGATCCTAACAGTAACTGGAGCCCCGTTGCTCTCGTCGGGCTGTGTCTCATCGGGAGACCGTTGGGCGATTAGGTCGCCTCTATTCTGTACGCGCCCGGATACAATTTGAGAGTTCAGACTGCATCAGATAAAGTGGGCGAATGAAGTTCACCAACTCCCCAATTTTGGCAGTTTGTGCAGCTTTTGCGGCACAGGCAGCAATCGCTCAAGGAACCATCACGGGCTCCTATCGATTCGTCCAGCCTTCGGACAGCGGCTCTGACGTGTCGGGCAGCTTCACTTTCGACTCCACATCGCCGATGCCCCCTGGCGGATTCACCCTGACCGACTTCACGATCTCTTGGCTCGGGGGGGCCAACTTCGGTGTGTTCTCACCCGCCGACCCGAGAGTGGTGTTCTCCAGCTTGCCGACCTTCTCTGGGGGTTCACTAAGCGGCACGCTCGACGCGATCTTTACGAGTGATGTCGGGTTTGGCACGCTGCGTTTCCTGGGGAACTTCGGCACTACCACCGCTTCGATTGATGGGATCAGGCTGACGGGCTCGATCCCGTCAGACCATATGGCGGGGGCAATCGCTTACACCCCGGTCCCCGAACCACCAACGCTCAACTGCATTTCGCTCGGCCTGGCAGGACTCTTCGCCTGGCATCAATATCGCAGAAGGCATGTCTAGCATCATCAGAGCTACGCGTTGCGACGCACCGCGAGCGCCGGATTTATGCCCGAGCAGCCCATTATCGCCTTCGCCACTGCCGCTCAGTTTCGCCAATGGCTCACACGGCATCATGCTGACCATCCTGGCATTTGGCTTAAGATTGCTAAGAAAGCCAGCGGCATTCCCACAGTGACCTATGCGGAAGCACTGGACGAGGCGCTTTGTCTGGGCTGGATCGACGGTCAGAAGAAAACCTTCGATGAAACGGCTTTTCTACAAAAGTTCACCAAGCGAGGCAAACGCAGTGTCTGGTCAAAGATCAACGTCGGCCATGTGGCACGACTTGAAAAAGAAGGCCGCATGAAACCTGCCGGGCTTGCCGCAGTCGCTGCTGCCAAAGCGGATGGTCGTTGGGTATCCGCCTACCACAGTTTTAGCACCGCAGAGATGCCAGAGGACTTCCTCACCGCTCTCACGCAAGAACCCGATGCAAAAGCCTTCTTCACAACTCTCAATAAAACCCAACGCTACGGCTTTTTCTACCGCATCACCACCGCCAAAAAGCCCGAAACTCGTCGCAAGCGGATCGCAGACTTTGTGGCGATGTTGAAGCGCGGGGAAAAGCTGCATTGAAGTTCTCATCCGACATCTCCTTCAAGCAACCTCCACCCCTGACCCCTGGCGCTGCAGCGAACCGCCGACGGGGAATCATTTGAACCGCAATGTACGCAAAGGACGCTATGTCTGAGAGGAATCCGGGCACTCAGGCCCTCTGGCTTTACACCACACAGACGGGAAGAGCGCGGAGATTCCCGAAATGGACCAATTCTTTGATGAAAGTCTCAAGGACTCTCGATCCCCGCTTCCGACAACCTCACACCCAGACCTGGTTTCCCTGCGCGCTTCCCGTCTCTGTGGTGCAAAATCGGGTCTGCTTTGTCGCCTTCCTCCGGGTCCCACATCGCGTCCATTGCGTCCATCGCGGTTCAAAACCTCAGCCCCCATTCCCCTTCGACAGGCCGCCTTGCAATCAACGAACCGGAGGCCTAAGGTTCAGCGGAAGGAAAGAGCAACAGAAGCGCCCTATGAATACAAGAAAGGGAAGAGTTCCGCGGCTGATAAACCAACCAGCCTTCGCATCCAGTGAACGTGCCGAAGGCGTCCAGTTTTCAGGTTGAGCGTTTATGCGGAGCGTCCTTGAGCAGCGGCGTTCGACCATCGCATGACACCATCCGCTGAATCTCTCTCACTGACGATCGAGGCAGCCGACCCGATCGGCGAAGTAGCCCGCGAATTGATTCGTGCCTTATGCTCTGAGATGAGCGAGAGATACGGCACGCCACCCAGCCCATTCTCGCTTTCGGAGGCCACGATGCCTCGCACGGTGTTTCTCGTAGCGCGTTTGCATGGTCAACCCCTCGGTTGTGGCGCGCTCCGCCGATTCGATGACCACACCGCTGAGGTCAAGCGAATGTATGTGGCTCCAGCGGGGCGCCGCCAGGGTATTGCACGACGTATCCTTGTCGATTTGGAACGGCACGCAAACGAGTTCGAGTATCGCACCATTCTTTTGGAGACCGGAGTTCGCCAACCCGAGGCGCAGCGCCTGTACGAGTCATTGGGATACCAGCGCACTCGTGCTTTTGGTCCCTACGTTGGAAATCCCACGAGTGTTTGCTATGAGAAAGTCCTATCTGCGCCGCCTAATAACCCTTAGCGATGCAGCAGAGAGTCGACAGAATCCTTGTTTGAACTTGGTAGGAAATTCAACTACCACCCGGAATGGGATAGGGGATTCAGAGGAACAAACAGAAGACAAGAGTCCCCCCCCTCCCCATTCGACGAGCCTGATGCGCGCTGCCAGGCTACCGCCTTGCAATCAACAAACCGGAGGCCTAAGGTTCAGCGTAGGGAAAGAGTAATGAGGAACCACTCGTGGCGAGAAGAGAAGGCAGAGTTCCGTCGCTGAGAAACGAAACGACCGTCGCCTCATCGGGCGTACCAACCGAGCCAACTATGAAAAAGCACGACATCTTTACCGTACTTGCCACGTTGTTTTTTACACAGGCTGGAATTGCCCAATCCACCGGCACTTTTACCGACTCACGCGATGGGCAAACGTATAAAACGGTCACTTATACAAATGCTTTGACTAGAACCGCGGTTACCTGGATGGCCCAAAACCTGAACTACAAAGTTCAGGGGAGCTACGCTTATGATGACAAAGAGAGCCATCGAAAAGAGCTTGGCTTGCTTTACACCTGGGAAGCAGCGACTAAAGCTTGCCCCAAGGGTTGGCATGTAGCAACGGACGGCGAATGGTCGATGCTCGTGACTCAATTCGGTGGAACCGACAAAGCCGGCGATGCCCTGAAAGGCGTCAGAAGCGGGATAGAAAACGGCAACGGCTCTAACAGCAGCGGCTTTGACGGGCTTGCGGGAGGTATTCGCAGAAACAATGGTTATGATGTGCTGGGTGTGATGGGTTTCTGGTGGACAGCCACACCCTCAAGTGAGGAGGGTAAGGCTTGGGGATGGAACTTCAGTTATGGTGGCCGTGGGGAAAAACCCCTTAAAACAAAGGCGTTCCGTTTCGATAGCTCTGTTTCTCACGCAAAATCTGTTCGTTGCGTCCGGGATTGAGGTAGCCGAAGTCTCCTCACGTCGACTCCTACAGTCCGTAGAGAAGACCAGAAACACTCCTCGACTTCCACTAGAAGGAAAGGTCTACAGCGAAGGCTCATGAATGAAGCAGAGGGAGGGGTTTCGGCGTTGATGAACGAATCGACCGCCGCATAATCAAACGATTGTCCGACCACTGCTAATTCCAAATCAGCACCTATGAAATGCTTTTACCACCACGACAGGGATTCGCTCGGCAGCTGCAAGTCTTGTGGCAAGGGCGTGTGCCTGGAGTGCGCAGTTGATCTCACCAAAGGCTTAGCTTGTCGCGGTCATTGCGAGGAGGACGTGCGAGCTCTGATCGGGTTGATTGAGTGCAATATCCGCCTGGCACCAAAGTCCGAGAGGATCGTTGAGACGAGCGGCAAGGTTCGTGAATCTGCCCGGCAGATTCGATGGGGAACGGCCATCTTCAATCTGGTAATCGGAGGAATTTTCATTCCCTGGGGACTCACCGAGTCGGACAAACCCAGCTTCCTAACCGTGCTAGGCGTTTGTTTCTTGGGATACGGGGTTTTCGAGGTTTTTCAGCTACGCAGATCGCCAAAAGGACGACAGAACCCGTGAACGGTTGGCTGAACCACCTCCCGTGATTCGTGGGCAATGAATACTTACACCGCTTAAACTGTATCCTGCTCCCAAGAAGACCAGAAACAGTTTTGCCCACGGAGCACACAGACCACACGGAATTTGCCTTACCCCTCAGAGTTCCCCATCGCGTCCATTGCGTCCATCGCGGCTTTAAACACTCGGCTCCCCTCCCGCTTCGCTTCAATGGGCACAACGCACACCGCCACGCTCGCGCCTTGCAAGAGACGAACCGGAGGCCTAGGGTTCGGCGCACGGAACGAGCACGAGGAACGAACGATGAGGGAAGAAGCCAGAAAACCTCCGACGCGAATCAACGAGCCGGCTGTCATGCCACCAAGATCAACCACGATCATCGCTATGAATCTAAGGTCTCTCGCATGGGTGGTGGTTTTGTGGTTGGCTCCCACAGCTCTCCGTGCGCAAATCTCCCTCGGCCAGGGTGTCACGATCTCCTTTGCTTCCGCTGCGGAGGGCAAGCGAGTCCTCACGAACCGCGATAGTTTTATAGAGCGGATGAGTCCCTTCGACCGTGCAGCGCGGTTGAAGACCAACGCGCCGGTTTCAGAACGCAAATTCCTGGAGTTCGTCGGCCAGAACGTGCTCGAGTGGAGTAACGAAGAGAAGCAGACCATTCGCTCCGCCTTTCAGGGGATTCAACAACCAATGGATGCGCTGGCCCTGCCGTTTCCTCAGGAGATGTTGCTCATCAAGACAACCGGAATGGAAGAGGGGCAGGCTCCTTACACCCGAGCCAATGCCATTGTTCTGCCGCAAGCGGAGCTGAAGTCATCGCCCGCCAGACTTCAGAAGGTGATTTGCCACGAACTCTTTCACATCATGTCCAGAGCGAATAGTGGACTACGCGAGCGACTCTACGCCGCTGTCGGCTTCGCGAAGTGCAACGAGCTGGAATTTCCATCGCAAATAGCGTCGCGAAAGATCACCAATCCCGACGCACCCAAAAACGACCATTGCATCCGTGTGAGGGTTGACGGCAAGGAGCAGTGGGCCGTTCCGGTCCTGTTCTCCAGCGTTGAGAACTATCCGGTGGACCGTGGCGGGGAATTCTTTGATTATCTTCAGTTCCAACTGCTCGTGGTGGAGCGGCCAGCGGAGGGGCCAAAGGTCAAGCCGATGCTCGACGGTGCGAAGCCCCTGCTCGTGGACATCCAACACGTGTCCGGGTTCTTTGAGCAGGTGGGCAGGAACACGAAATACATCATTCACCCGGAGGAGATTTTGGCCGACAACTTTGCCGCCTTGGTGCTGGGAGAGCGCCATCTACCCTCACCGGAAGTGCTGGAAAGGATCCACGTCATTCTTAAGGACAAACGAGCTGCCGGACCAAGCAGTCCAACAAATCCGAGCCGGTAGATGCCCTCAGAGAAAAACCGAAAGTCATAATGAAAGTCACGCGGTAGACGCATCCAGCCAATCAACTATGCTTGAACTTCGACCGACCTGTGAGCACTGCCGGAAAGAGCTGCCTCCTGATTCACCAGAGGCGCGTATCTGCAGCTATGAATGCACATTCTGTGTTACGTGTGTCGAAGCCGTTATCTTCAATGTGTGCCCAAACTGTGGCGGAGGTTTCGTCCCGAGACCTGTGCGCCCGTCGACGAACTGGAAAGGAGATAACTATCTTGGAAATGACCCGGCGAGCACCCAGATCAAACATCGGCCTGTTGATACCGCAGTCCACGCCGAGTTTGCGGCGCGTATCCAAACGATTCCGCCGGAAAAAAGATGAATTTGAATCCATGTCGCTGTCGCCCAACAGGAATTTCACCGACAGTTTCCGATCTCCAGATCGATCGTCCATCCCGTCGTGTCTCCGAGTCGTTCACGTCCAACAAGGACAGAGATGCTGATACGCGACACACTTCTGGAAGATGCTGAGGCGGTTTCGATCCTCATCGACTCAGTGGCTCGAGAGAGGCGGTATCTCGCGGCCACAGTTGGATTTTCTCAGGAGTCCACGGAATCGTTCATCCAGTTCGTGCGGTCAACGAATGGAGTTCACTTGGTAGCGGTTGTGGATGAGGCAATCGTTGGGTGGTGCGACATTGCTCCCCTGCCCTTTGAAGGAATGACGCATGTGGGCAGGCTCGGCATGGGAGTGAAGGCTGACTTTCGTGGCCGGGCGATCGGGAATGGACTACTGCGGACAGCACTTGACCGTGCCTTCGCGCAGGAGGTCCAACGCGTCGAACTGGAAGTGTTCAGTTCAAACGAGGCCGCCATACGCCTATACGAAGCTCATGGGTTTCTGCAAGAGGGAGTGAAGGCCAAAGCTCGGAAGCTGGATGGAATCACCGAAGACATACTCCTGTTCGCCAGGTTCAAATAACCGCCCCCCGTGAGTTCAGGGTAAGGACGCAAAGGACGCGATGTCTGAGGGGAAGGAAGAGTCCCCTTTTTCTGTTTCCTCCCGGCTCCCCATCGGGTCCATCGCTAACGCAGGGGCTCTTGACGACATGCCTTCGGGGTTGCAGGGCAGCCCTTGGACTTTCAACGCGCAGTGATCACGGAGCTACCACTCGGAACGCACGCAGCGGGGCTTGAAAGTTAACCGGCATCACGGCCTCGAACCACCCCTTCTCACCGAGCGAATACTCTGTCCCAACCGGTGACCAGAGCTCCAGGTCGAAGGAGGACTGCAACACTCGGGTCGATCCATTGGCTCCTGCATAGATCAAACGGAGATGAGAATCATCAGCCCATTCTTGAACGAGACTCTCGATCGCCAGCTCTCCGTGCGACTCGAAGGCCCCAATGTCACAGCCCGATCCGGCAGGACGACTTACCCCCCGTTGATCGGTCGATGCACAGCCAGCCGAATTCCCCGCATCGATAGCCGGACTCCCGGGCAGTAACGGAAGGACGGGCAATGTCCCGCCGTAGAGCGCGAGCGGTCCGAATCGGGGGTCTACCTCATTCAGTCCGCTGGCAAACCGAAAACTCAGGTCAGAACTGAGATTTCCCCCTGCGTCGATCACGTTGCCAACACCATTGCTTCCAGGGAGATTGTGAGCAAGCAGCGTGTTGACAAGGGTGATACTACGCAGGGCAGAAAACAGGCCTCCACCCAAGCCTTCACCGACTGAAGTGGAGGAGTTAAGGTTGGTGCCCCCACCCTCCGCAACATTGTTCGCAACTGTCGCATGGGAGAGGATGAACTGTCCGGAGAGACTGCAGACCGCCCCTCCGAATCCGTCTCCGTCATGGATCGGTCCTGCGATGGCAGCGTTCGCGGTGAAGGTGTTGTTAGTAGCTTGGCAAGAACCCTGGTTAAACAAAGCGCCTCCGTAGGCGTTGGTGCCCCCATTGACGACGAACCCGCCCGCCCCATCGGCGAGGTCGGCTCTCACCCGGGCTGCATTACCTATAAAGGTGCTATTCAGGAGTATCAGGGCGTTCGTGTTGCATATAGCACCACCGAAGACCTGACCGTAAGTCAGCTGAGACTCCGGCGGGACATAGCCGGACTTGAAAGTCCCACATAGATTGGTCACAAAAAGCGCCCGGTTCAAGTTCGCCGAACCAGCGCTGTAAATCGCGCCGCCGAACGCATCCTTGCCATGGGACAGCGCGCGGTTGCCGTAGAGTCGGGAATCCTGCATGTCCAGCAGTCCAAGGCTGAAGATGGCTCCGCCATAGCCGCTGAACCCGACCCCATACTTCGTTCTGCTCGGGGCCCCCTCAGCACGGTTATCGATGAAGGTCCCTCCTGCGATCCGCAACGATTCAGCTTGGAGACAAACCGCGCCGCCGCGCGAAGGTTCTCCTCCGAGGGCATGGTTGCGGGCGAAGGCACAATCCTCAATCACGCCTTCGCCGCTGGCATGAAAATATCCAGCCCCTTCGCTCTCACCTGAGGGACCGATCTCAGGGAAACCGAATCCCGGCCAGCTTGTGCCCCGACCTGCCAAAGTACGGTTCTCATGGAACTGGCAATTCTGCAAGAGCACCGATCCATCGATGGAATACAAACCTCCTCCCCGAGCAGAACCCCCTTTCGCCTCGAGATAAAAAGAGGCGTGAACGTCACTAGCGTTCCCACCTGATGCCAGGTTGCTGGTAAACTCACATTTCTGGAAATGAAGCGCACCGCCTTGACTAAATACCGCTCCCCCGTAAGCGCCTCCGCCGGGAATACCCTCAGGCACCGGGAACGAGGGCTCCGAGGGCACCGAGACGACCAGATCTCCGTCCCCGCCCTGCACGTGATTCCCAATCAGTCGACAATCGAAGGCATTCAGCGTCCCATGATCGTTCAGGATGGCGCCTCCCATCCCATCACCGCCTCGACCCCCTTTAGGTCCAGGAGCCCCGACATGACGTCCGCGCGTCAGCGTCAGATGATAGACGTACAAGGTAGCCCCAGGTCTGATCTCGATGAGACGGGTCGCATCTTGACCATCGAAAGTCACATCGTAGCCCCGGGCATCCACAATTGTATCTCGCGTGATGGTCAGTGAATTCGTGAGAATGTACCGGTGGTCGTGGGCGATACGAACCCATCCTCCCTGCTCGATGGCCTTGACCATAGTTTCGAGGCTGGTATCAGGCAATGTGGCCGCATAAACCATCCCCGTCAGGAGGGTTACACCGAAGGAAAGTGCACAGATAAGCATCGGAAAGGGACACGGGATGAGAGCGGAGAACCGAGCCCGATACATGGCTGTGCGAGCGTTACCGAGCGGGGCAGAGGGTGTTTTCATTCCAAACGGATTCCTGAGGTGTATGCCAAGCTTGCTTCCATCCAGCGGCAAAGTCAAGGGAGGCGCATTTGGGCTCACGCTGAGCCAAGGGCTAAAGCAACGCTGTTCTGCCTGGGCCTGCTGGCTCCTTTCGCGTGGTTCGTGTCATGCGCTTAGCGGGCCGTTCATTGTCCTCCACAGGGTAAACCATCTGACGGAAAGGCGACGGAGCCTGTGCACGGAGTCCGAAACGAGGCCCAACTATGGACCGCGGTGGCACGACCTAAGCATTACCCACAAGTTCTTCGACCAAATGTTAGAATCCCAAAGGGATTCCGCCTCAAAGCCCAGGGTTGGCGCGACGCAGGAGCGCCTACCCTGGGTTAGTCGTTGTTTTCTCACAAC